>JAGDDO010000028.1 GCA_017848205.1 Oscillospiraceae bacterium
CGTTATAGACAAGGCTTCAGGCATGGAATATGACGCGAACGCCCTCAGACTCGGCACATCACTTAAGGTAACAGGTACAGCTGTTGAAGCACGTCAGGCTGCTGCCGAGATCAATGCTGAATCTATCGAAATACTCGGTGAATGTCCTCTCGAATACCCTCTTCAGAAGAAGAGACACACACTTGAATTCCTCCGTACAATGCCGCATCTCAGAGGCCGTACAAATACATTCAATGCAGTTTTAAGAGTTCGTTCAGTACTTGCTGAAGCAATTCACAAATATTTCCAGAGCAGAAACTACGTTTATGTAAACACACCGCTCATCACGGGAAGTGACTGCGAAGGCGCCGGCGAAATGTTCCAGGTAACAACCATCGGCTACACAGACAAATACAAGAACGCTGACGAATACTACGCAGACGACTTCTTCGGCAAGCGTGCAGGCTTAAGCGTTTCAGGTCAGCTCGAAGGCGAAATGGCAGCTATGGCTCTCGGAAAGATCTACACATTCGGACCAAGCTTCCGTGCTGAAAACTCAAACACTCCTAAGCACCTTGCTGAGTTCTGGCACGTTGAACCTGAAGTAGCATTCGCTGAACTTCCGGACGTTATCGAAATGGCTGAAGACATGCTCAAGACAGTTATCCGTGAGCTCCTCGACACATGCAAGGATGAAATGCAGTTCTTTGACGATCATTTTGAAAAAGGCATAATCGCCCGTCTTGAAGAACTCATCTCACACGACTTCGGCGTTGTTTCTTACACAGAAGCTATAAAGCTCCTCGAGGAATCAGGCGAAGATTTCGTTTACCCGGTATCATGGGGCTGCGACCTTCAGACTGAACACGAAAGATACATCGCAGAAAAGGTATTCAAGAAGGCTGTTTTCGTAACTGACTACCCGAAGGAGATCAAGTCATTCTACATGAAGCAGAACCCTGACGGAAAGACAGTTGCTGCTGTTGACCTTCTCGTTCCTGGTGTCGGCGAGATCATCGGCGGAAGCGAAAGAGAAGCTGACTACAACAAGCTCGTTGCTTCAATGAACGAAAGAGGCATGAACCTTGACCTCTACAGCGACTACCTCGACCTCAGAAAGTTCGGTTCCGTTCCTCACGGCGGTTTCGGTCTCGGCTTCGAAAGACTCATCATGTACGTAACAGGTGTTTCAAACATCAGAGACGTAACTCTGTACCCAAGAACTGTAGGAAGCATCAGATAATCAGTGTTTCACTTGACATCAGAATAGTACAGTGCTATAATATACACGTAAATAAATGTTGAACAAAGACGTTCAGACTGCATGATACGTGCAGTCTGCGTCTTTTTTTGTTAGAAAGGAATGTTTATTATGTCAAAATCTCTCTACTTACCGGAAGGTTACAAGGCTTCCCTCTCACTCAGAGAAACCCAGCATGCCATCAAATACATCAAGGATGTCTTCCAGCAGGCTCTTTCATTTGCCATAACACTTGACCGTGTTTCAGCTCCTCTTATCGTTACAACTGAAAGCGGTATCAATGATGACCTTAACGGTGTTGAAAGAAAAGTCGGATTTGACATTAAGGAGATCGGCGGAAAAGATGCAGAAGTTGTTCAGTCTCTTGCAAAGTGGAAGAGAATGGCCCTTTACCGTTACGGCTACAAACCGGGCGAAGGCATCTACACCGACATGAACGCGATCAGACGCGACGACGATACAGACAACACACATTCCATCTTCGTTGACCAGTGGGACTGGGAAAAGGTCATCACAAGAGAAGAAAGAACAGTTGAATACCTTAAGGAAACTGTAAAGGCCATCGTAAAAGCCGTAGCTTACACCAAGAGAAAAGTAAGCCTCAGATACCCTCAGTTAAAAGCTGCAATATGCGACACTCCTTTCTTCATCACTACACAGGAACTCGAAAACATGTACCCTGACAAAAGTGCCAAGGAACGTGAACGTCTTATCACAAAGGAACACGGCACAGTATTCATCATGCAGATCGGCGGAAAGCTTGCAAGCGGCGAAAAGCACGACGGCAGAGCACCTGACTACGATGACTGGTCACTCAACGGCGACATTCTCGTATGGGACGAAGTTCTTGACAATGCCCTCGAGATCTCATCAATGGGTATACGTGTAGATGAAAACTCACTTAAGAGCCAGCTTGCTGAATGCGGAGCTGAAGAGAGAATGAAGTTTCCTTATCATAAAATGATAGCTGACGGTACTCTTCCTCTTACTATCGGCGGCGGTATCGGTCAGTCAAGACTCTGCATGCTCCTTCTCGAAAAGGCTCACATAGGTGAAGTACAGTCATCCATCTGGCCTGAAGAAATGACAAAGAAGTGCGCTGATCACGGAATCGTGCTTCTCTGATAAACAGGAAAACACCTTTCATACAGGAAATTCCACTCCTCCTGAATATACAGCGAAAATCAGTTTTTCGTTTACTATATATTCAGGGGGAGTTTTTGTTTAGTTTCTACAATAAGCTGTATTGACTTCTATTATCCATTGACTTTTTTGCATTAAAGTAGTAAAATACTATAGTGAACGCTTTTTTCGTTCGCCCTAAAATGAATTTCGAAAGGACATGAAATAATGCCAATTACACAGTTACTTGAAAACAACGCAGCAAAGTTCAGCGACAGAACTGCGCTTGTTGAAATAAATCCGGAAGTCACAGAAATGCGACGTGTGACCTGGAAAGAATACGAACTCATCGAACAGAGCAGCGAGGAAACTTACCGCCGTGAGATCACATGGAGTGTTTTCAACGAAAAGGCAAACAGATGTGCAAACCTCCTCATGAGCCGTGGAATAAAGAAGGGGGACAAGGTAGGCATTCTTCTTATGAACGGCCTCGAATGGCTCCCTATCTACTTCGGTATTCTCAAAACAGGTGCTCTCGCAGTTCCGCTCAATTACAGATATACATCTTCCGAGATCAAATACTGTCTCGATCTTGCTGATACAAATGCTATCATATTCGGACCTGAATTCATCGGACGTATGGAAGAGATAGCTGAAGACATCCCGAAGGTAAAGCTTATTTTCTACGTAGGCGACAACTGTCCTACATTTGCCGAAAACTACCTTCACCTTGCAGCAAACCATTCAAGTACTGCTCCTGAAGTTGAGCTTACTGACGAGGACGATGCTGCAATCTACTTCTCATCAGGTACGACCGGTTTCCCTAAGGCTATTCTTCACAATCACGAAAGCCTTATGCACTCAGCAAGAGTTGAACAGAAACATCACGGCCAGACTGAGGATGACGTTTTCCTCTGCATTCCTCCGCTTTACCACACCGGAGCCAAAATGCACTGGTTCGGAAGCCTTATCTCCGGATCAAAGGCTGTTCTTCTCAAAGGCGTAAAGCCAAAAACGATCATGAAAGCCGTTTCGGATGAAAAATGCACTATAGTATGGCTGCTTGTTCCGTGGGCACAGGATATTCTTGATGCCATCGACCGCGGAGAAATAAATTTAAGTGAATACGAAACATCACAGTGGAGACTTATGCACATCGGTGCACAGCCTGTTCCTCCGAGCCTTATCAAACGCTGGAAGGCTGTATTCCCGAATCACCAGTACGACACAAACTACGGTCTTTCCGAATCGATCGGTCCTGGCTGTGTTCACCTCGGTGTTGAGAACATCCACAAGGTAGGTGCTATCGGCATTCCGGGCTACGGCTGGGAAGTCCGCATAGTTGACGAAAACAGAAACACTGTAAAGAAGGGCGAAGTCGGCGAACTCGCTGTCAAGGGTCCTGGTGTTATGAAGTGCTACTACAAGAATCCTGAAGCTACTGCAGAAGTACTCGGCGACGGCTGGCTCTTCACAGGCGATATGGCACAAGAGGATGAAGACGGATTCATCTACCTTGTTGACAGAAAGAAGGACGTCATCATCAGCGGCGGTGAAAACATCTACCCTGTTCAGATCGAAGACTTCCTCCGTTCAAACTCAAAGATCAAGGACGTTGCTGTTATCGGTCTTCCTGATCACAGACTCGGTGAGATAACAGCTGCAATAATCGAGATAAAGCCTGAAATGGAATGTACAGAAGCTGAAATAGAAGAATTCTGCAAGGCTCTTCCAAGATACAAGAGACCTCACAGGATCATCTTTGCAGACGTTCCGAGAAACCCAACCGGCAAGATCGAAAAGCCGAAGCTCCGCAAGATCTACTGCGGTGAACGCCTCGTTGCTGCACAGATAAAGGGATAAGAATTATCCCCACCCCCAACCCCCTCCCCACGGGAGGGGGCTTTTTTTTGAGGGGGATTCGCCCCCTCACCCCCTCAGGTTTCCTCCCGATACCTGCCCTCCTCACATTAATGCAGGGTGTTTCTCCCAAGAGAGGGGCCGAGGCCCCTCTCCATTTGCCATCATCACCCCTCACATTAATGCAGGGGAGTTCTCCACAGACATGGGGTTTTTCCGCAGATGAAAAGAGGGGTATCCATAAGCAAAACACCGTACAGCTGGTTGTCAGCTGTACGGTGTCTTTTTTGTCTTTAACTTTGTTGCAGATTTTTTAAGTCAGACTCATATTTCCTTTAAATCCCGAAAAATGTTTTTACAGTGCAGATAAATGTATTATCCCAAAATTATGTATCGTTATATAGTTTCAGATACGTTATAATTTAACAGTTAATAGTTTTTTTATAAGCTGCTCTGAAAAATCAGAGCAGCTTAAGTTATATATAGCTTATAAATTATTCGCTAACATATGGAAGTAATGCAACGTGTCTTGCTCTCTTGATAGCCTTTGTGAGTTCACGCTGGTGGAATGCACAAGTACCTGTTACACGTCTTGGAAGAATCTTAGCTCTTTCAGTCATGCACTTTCTGAGCTTAGCAACATCCTTGTAGTCGATAACTTCAACTCTGTCTACGCAGAATGAGCAAACCTTTTTACGAGGTCTCTTTGCATTACGAGGACTTCTTTCTCTGTCCTTTTCCTTTTCCATGATTAACCCTCCTCAACACTAAATTTTAAACCTGAACGAAAAAATCAATTAAAAAGGAACGTCACCGTCACTCAGGATCTCTTCAAATTCACCTAAGTCACCGATCTGTACTGATTCATCCGGAGCTGGCTTTGCGGCCGGAGCTTCCTGGTATGAAGGCTGCTGGAAATTGCCTGAAGGAGCACTCTGTGAAGCGGATTTTGATTCACCGAAGCTTACCTTGTCAGCCTGAACTTCCATAGCGTAGTGCTTAACTCCGTTAGCGTCTGTGTAATCAGCGTTGCGAAGTGAACCTTCAACTATGATCATTTTACCCTTGGAGAAATACTTGCTGACGAATTCAGCAGACTGTCTCCAGGCTACGATCGAAATGAAATCAGCCTGTCTTTCACCGCTGTTTGACTGATATCCTCTGTCAACTGCGATTCTGAAACGGCAAACGGAAATGTTACTAGGAGTCTGTCTCAGTTCTGGATCTGCAACCAGTCTTCCCATGAGAATTACCTTATTAAACATAGTTCCTCCTTAAATTGCTTACTTAGCAGCTGCTGCTACAGTTACTAATGAACGAAGTACGTTTTCGTTGATGTTAAGTCTTCTTTCGATCTCTACAGGGAAATCCGGTGTAGATTCGAAGTTGTAAAGAACGTAAAAACCTTCTGTTTCGTCTTCGATCTCGTAAGCGAGCTTACGCTTGCCCCATTCATCAACTGATGTAAGAGTAGCGTGTCTTTCGATTGTACCCTTGTACTTTTCTACGAGTTCCTTAATTCCGTCTTCGCCAAGCTTTGTGTTGAAGATAACCATTAACTCATAATTTTCTTTGAGCTTTGCCATTTAAATGCACCTCCTTCTGGATTTCGCCCACAACATAGTGTGAGCAAGGATAACAGTATTATTGTATCATATTGTGCCGGCAATGTCAAGTGTTTTTTTCAGATTCACTGTGACAGCAGCGTAAGCACAAGCAGGATAAGCGAAACAAGAAGAAATTCCACAAGTATCATGGTAAGTATGCCCATAATGCTTATTCCTCCGCACTGGCCTGCAAGCTGCTTGTATTTCAGATGAGTCGGAGATACCTTGCGAAGCCTTTTCAGTGTGTCGAGAGTGTGCCGGAAATAAAGTTCATTGGCGAAAAGTCCGAAACACACTTTGAGAGCAACGTCCACAGCTTTTGATATATTGACCACAACCGCACTGAAAGCATGTGCAGCTGCAAACTGTGACAGCGCATGGAATGCGAAACCTACGGATTCTCCGTCTGCCAGCCAGTCCAGAAGAAACGGTATCATGATAATGTTTCTGAACAAAAGGATCAGAAGACCCGCACCGTACATCTTTCTGGCTGCGCAATAATATTCCGGAAACAGGAATGCCGAAAAATTAACTGACATCTTTATCGTCGATTCCTTCAGCCTTCTGAAAGCCAGCATATAGTAGAATCTGTTTATACGAACGTAGTCGGCCATGTCACCCATGGTAACGCCGGAGTCTTCATCCATAACTTCCTGAGGATCCATACCGTAATATTTCTCCGTCAGATCCACCTTTGTAAATGTGACTTTTTCGTCTGAAAAATCTATTTTTTCGCATTCACGGTCCTTAAGAGGCGTTCCGCAGTTGATGCATTTTTCCGCATCATGCGGATTGAGCACCGAACATTCAGGACAGATGGTCTTTATGTAGTCAGTTTCCTTTTTCTTCTGAACTGATTCTGCCATCCAGCTTCCGCCCGACGCATGAAGCGCGTGGTTTATACATTCGCCTTTTTCCTTGTAACAGCTTCTGTGATAAGGTGTACCGCATACAGGACACACCACTATATCATCTTTATCCCCGAATTTCTGCCCGCAGGCTAAACATTCTTCCCCGGTGTATGAAATCATATAAAATCCCTCTTGTTATACCTTTTCAAGCGTTCCGTGTGAAAGTGACTTTAAGTATTCGTTGATGAATCCGTCAAGATCACCGTCCATTACTCCGTCAACGTTACCTGTTTCATAGCCTGTTCTGTGATCCTTTACGAGTGTGTAAGGCATGAAAACGTATGAACGTATCTGTGCGCCCCATGTGATCTCCTTCTGTACTCCCTTGATATCGGAGATCTTGTCAAGATGTTCACGTTCCTTGATCTCGATGAGCTTTGAACGGAGCATCTTCATACAGTAGTCCTTGTTCTGGAACTGGCTTCGCTGTGTCTGGCACGAAACAACGATACCTGTCGGCAGATGGATAAGACGTACGGCAGATGATGTCTTGTTGATGTGCTGACCGCCGGCACCGCTTGAACGGAACACTTCCATCTTGATGTCTTCAGGTCTTATGTCAACTTCGATAGTGTCGTCAATTTCAGGCATTATTTCGATAGCGGCAAATGATGTGTGTCTTCTGCCGGCTGCGTCAAAAGGTGATACACGTACAAGTCGGTGTACGCCTGATTCCGACTTGAGGAATCCGTAGGCATTTGTGCCTTCAATAAGTATTGAAGCGCTCTTGAGTCCTGCTTCATCACCGTCAAGGTAATCAAGAAGTTCCACCTTGAAACCGTGTCTGTCAGCCCACTTGTTGTACATTCTGTAAAGCATTTCAGCCCAGTCCTGAGCCTCGGTTCCGCCTGAACCTGCATGGAATGTGATGATGGCATTTGAACTGTCGTATTCACCTGTCATAAGTGTTGCAAGCTTTTCCTCTTCAAGAAGTCTCTTGAACTCTTCCGATTCAGCTTCTATTTCGTCGTTTGAACTGTCATCGCCCTCTTCGATGCAGAGCTCGATCATTGTAATGAGATCTTCAAGCATCGCTGAAAGCTTTCCGAATTTTTCTATTTTACCCTCGAGACCTTTTACAGTCTGCATTGTTTTCTGTGACTTCTCAACGTCATCCCAGAATCCCGGCTGTTCAACCATCATCTGGAGCTCCGCAAGCTTCTCTTTTGCGCCTTCAATCGCAAGCACATCGTGAAGCTCATCGAGCTGCGGTCTGTAACCGTTGAGTTCCGCTTTAAGATCTTCCAGTATAAGCATAGTAAATCCTTTCAAAAATTACTTGATTCGTTCTGTTTTATTCATACATAAAATAATTATACTATAAAATCGCAGATACTGCAATAGCTTTTTTAGTCCGCCGCCCTTATACTGCGTGTTTTCCTGTATTCGCTCGGACTCGTTCCGGTCATTTTCTTAAACTGCCTTACGAAATGTGCGTAGTGGTTGTATCCGCTCATCTGTGATATTTCAACAGCACTGAGTGATGTGGTCTCAAGCAGCATGCAGGCGTACTCCACTCTGGCTTTGATTATATCCTGAAAAAGCGTAACTCCGAAACATTTCCTGTACAGATGCTGGAATCCGGAGGCACTCATTCTGACTTCATGGGCAGTTCCGTCCACCGTGCGCTGCTCATACGGTTTGCTGTAGATCCTGTTCCGCACTGTCGAAAGGATCTCATAATAGTTTTCGCGGTTCTCCTCGGACTTTTTTGCTCTGTACTCCCCCGCCTTGCTGAAGATCAGGAACATTAAATGATAAATAGTCTGATCACGGTTAGGATTTTCAGAACAGAACTCCGTTGTTATCTTCTTGACACAGAAGCTGAGAAAATTTATGTCGTTTACCGGAACAGGCTTTTCATACTCGAGCCCCAGTCCGAAAAACTCCTTTTCCTCATCGTTTTCAAACAGGAAATGTATCCAGTCATTTGAAAAAGTGCAGTGATCAATGCATCTGTAACGCTGCGGCCTTCCGGCAGGATAGACAAACAGTGAGTTTTCCGGCACTCTGATATCCCTGCCGTCTATATTGAACACTGCTCCGGAACGCAGAAGAATAAGCAGATTATCCCCGCTGCCATCCGGTCTGTCTATATTGAAATCACTGTCATGAGTATGGTTGAATCCGGCGTTGATGATCTTCATGAATAAATCAGCCTTTCCTTAAACATCTTTAGTTGTATTATAGACTAAATACGGGCGTGCTGTCAATAAACATCTGCTGTTACCGATTATAACTTTCCGGTATAACTTATCTCATAAAATAAGACCGTTTTCACTTGTAAAGCTTTAATTTTTGGATTATAATAGAACAGTGACAACCACATTTAAGGAAGTGCATTATTTGAAAAAACTTTTTAAACACCTTGAC
>JAGDDO010000287.1 GCA_017848205.1 Oscillospiraceae bacterium
AAGTTAGAGAATTTTTAATTGAGATGATCGGATAAGAAAAAGATATCAACGAAAATAAGAAGAGACAGAATAACATTTTTCTGGCTCAAATAGCACTATAGAAAATACTTGGGATTTAATTTAATTGCAAAGGAGGAAAACAACCAATGCCTCTGTCCTCATACCACACCACCCAGATAACTCCCACCAAAAGCTATCCAACCTACCAGTTTCACGCTGTATCCGCCTCATCCGCACCATCAGACGACATCTTCCGCATCTGTATACTCGAATCATTCCGCTGGCTGCGTAACAGACTTGCAAAGTTCGGTGAACTGCCGGAATGTTTATGCACACCGGAACCGGAGAATTACAGTGAGCTCAGTACTGATGATCTTACTTCATTTTCATTGAATCTCGGCTGCAGTATTGAATCTGTTTATCTTCCGAAGGATGGCATATGGACGCTTACAATATCGGAAAATGATCTTGGTGCTAATCATGGTACCAGTGATGAAAGACTTCCTGTTCAGGGGAGGAGATTCACTACTGAGATCTCGTTCAGAAAATCTGCAGATCATGTGGAGGCCGGTGTCCGGACGATATGTTCCGAGCCGCTTGATACGGAAGCGAAATGTGAAATATTCCGCCCGACGTTTGTGAAGAAGCTGTCGGAAAATCCGCTTGTATGCTTCCGTTCGCGTTACGATATCGACGGGAAACCGGTAACGGTCACATCACGAAATGAAGCTGATCGTTTATGTGCAGCTGTTTCGGCATCTGATTTTGATATGCCGGTCGTGATTGTGTGCGAGCCGGAAAAGCTTAAAAAGGTAAAGAAACCGGCAGATACTTCTGTTCTGAATACGCCGGTGAATTCACCATTAAGTGCTTCTGCTTTTTCTGCCGGGGGACTTAACTCATTCGGTACGGATATTAAGAAGAGCTTTACCAGTGACTTCTCGGTGCATGTGGAACGTAAGGACGAGAAGAAGAAAAAGGACAAGCCGGTACGCGGTGTAGCGCTCGATGTTCCGGCACCGAAGAAAAACGTGAAAAAGCCTGAGATAAAGGAAGAGTACGAATATACGGAACAGGAAACAATAGATTATGTTTCTCTTGCTGACAGTCTCAGATGTTTCGGATTTGTCGTTTTTGTTCAGGAAAAATGCATCAGTATGCTTAACAACAAGCTCGGAACAGACCTGCTGCCCGGTGATGTATGCGTTATGATGCATGGCGTAGCTGCTGAGAATGTGCATTATTCAGAATTTTCCGGTGATCCCGATGCTCTTCGCCACAGACTGAAGTATGAGGTCCGCACGATGCTTAAGGGAGCGGCTTTTTCGTATGGCGAAATACTGTTCGGAACGGACGCGAAGATACTTGAAACGACGGAAAACAAAACTGAGAACATGACCCTTGAGGAACGTGTGACACATCTTGAACAGCTCAACAGAATGCTCGGCGAGAAGATAAATGAACTCGGGAACAACGATAACGGTATGCGCCGGAACGCTGAAGAACTGCGCAATGTTACGAAAAAACTCGAGGCTGAAACGCGTGAGAGGGAAAAGGCGGAGGCTGCACTTGAAGCGATGAAGTGTGAGCTTGAAAATATCAAAGCCTCATACAGAAGCTCGGCGTTCATAATCGATTTCTACAGGCAGAAAACAACTGATGCCGGCAGATTTCCGGTTGAGTCTTCCGAAGTGTGTGACTGGGCGGAGAAGAGATATTCTGATACTATCGAAATAACTGCGCGTGCAAAAAGTGAGCTGCGAAAGTATTCAGGCGCGCTTGATGTATCTGTGCTGTGCGATGGTATCAGCTATCTCAGCGGATATGCTCTCTACCGTCTCGGAAAGATCAGTGAAGATGAGCTTGCCCTGTACGGCGAGATGAATGGCTGGGATGTGCAGTTCTGCGGAAAGACATCGCTGAAAGTGTGTGCCGATGATTATACCGTAATGCATAACGGAGTAAAATACACACTTGATCTTCATATAAAAAGCGGCGTAAAGGCAAGACAGCTCATAAGAATCTATTTCTGCTGGGACGATGAAATGCAAAAGGTACTTATAGGTTCCATGCCGGAACATCTTGGAACTGCAAAATGATACAACCTCCCCGCCGGAACGGAAAATATGTCTGTTCCCGGCGGGGATTTTTTATAAAACACTTGAATGATGTTACAGAAAATGTTATAATTAAGTTATATGTTTTTATTTATAGTTCACTATTGAATATCGGCCAAAATTTTATTAAAAACATGATCATTTCAATCGAAAGGAATATTGTTTATGAAGAAACTGTTACTTGGAAATGCGGCGTTTGCCCGCGGACTCTATGAAGGTGGATGTAAATTCATTTCAAGCTATCCGGGAACTCCTTCAACTGAAATAACTGAAGAGGCTGCAAAGTACGATGAGATATATGCGGAGTGGGCTCCGAATGAAAAGGTTGCAATGGAAGCTGCCATCGGTGCTTCTATTGCCGGTGCAAGATCTTTCTGCGGAATGAAGCACGTTGGTCTTAACGTTGCTGCTGATCCGCTTTACACTGCATCTTATTCAGGTGTTAATGCAGGTATGGTAATCGCAGTTGCTGACGACCAGGGAATGCACTCATCACAGAATGAGCAGGATTCACGTCATCACGCTATCGCTTCAAAGGTTCCTATGCTCGAACCTTCCGATTCACAGGAATGCCGTGATTTCGTTATGGAAGCCTTTGAACTTTCAGAAAAGTTCGACGCTCCTGTAATCGTAAGAACTTCAACAAGAATCGATCACTCACAGAGCATTGTTGAATGTGAGGACAGAAAGGAACCCGAACTTAATGAATATACAAAGAATCCTCAGAAATCTGTTATGATGCCGGCTTATGCAAAGCCAA
>JAGDDO010000288.1 GCA_017848205.1 Oscillospiraceae bacterium
CCTTGCAAGCTGGGAATCTATCTTTTCAGCGTACTGAAGGCGTTTTTCCTCATCAAGTCCCGGCTGTTCAAGGAGTTCCGTCATAAGCTGTACTGAGGTAAGGGGTGTTTTTATCTGATGGGAAATATCTGAAAGCAGATCTGCCATGTATTCCTTCTGTCTTTTCTCGCCGGAATACTGCTCCTTTAAGAGAGCGACAACCTTATAGATCTCGCTCTGAAGAATGCCTGTAAGCCCTTCGCCGGAACATTCCGGTGCGGCGAGTGAAAGATCGTCCTGCACCTTTGTTATGTAATCGATAAGTGTGCTCAGTCTTCGTCTCAGAATCCGCTCTGAAATTACATTTTCTGCAAGGAGGATAAGTGCAAATACCGAAACGGCTATGCAGCATGCCACCGGCTTATGTACGGCGACACAGACCAGAGCAGTAACCGCGGCAAGTATGATTTTTACGTACAGTTTCATGGCATCAGTCCATTCGGTAGCCAAGACCGCGTACGGTTTTGATCACTTCTTCCTCATCGCCGAGCTTCTCACGCAGTCTTTTAACGTAAACCGTCAGTGTATTGTCCGTAACAAAGTCCCCTGCCACATCCCAGATATTGTGAAGTATCTGCTGGCGTGAGATAACACTGCCGCGGTTGTTGATAAAGATAAGCAGAAGCTTGTACTCCATAGCAGTAAGAACAACTTCCGTACCGTTTCTGAAAACCTTTCCGGTACGTATGTTTACGTCGTTTGAACCGACTTTAACTGTCTCAGCGGCGTTTTCAGTTCTGCCTCCTGTACGGCGGAGAACTGCCTTTATTCTCGCCATCAGTTCACGCATCCGGAACGGTTTTGCAATGTAATCGTCCGCTCCCTGTTCAAGTGCAAGTACTGTGTGAAGCTCGTCATCACAGGCAGTCAGAAATATGATCGGCGTGTCTCTGTTTTTACGTATCTCCGCACAGATGTCATAGCCTGTTCCGTCCGGAAGCATTACATCGAGTATGCATATATCGTAATCGTCGTTCAGAATACTCTTTGCCTCCGCCACAGATGACGCTGTTTTCAGTTCACAGCCCTCACTGTCAAGTGCAAGTTTCAGTCCTTCCTTGATTATAGGATCGTCCTCGACCAGAAGAATTTTCATTTTGTCTGCTCCTTAAAAAATGTCTTTTTTTCTGTATGTCATAAACGTATGTCAACATTTTTTATTATACATTTTTGTATCAGGATAGTCAATGCCATATCACATTTTTCATCATATTCTCTCGCGTCTGATCTTTTCGATAAGTTCCGCATTACCGGTATTACGAGTGCAGATCCTTGTAAATACTGCCGCTGCCGCGTAAATAAATACCGCAATACCTGCACAGAGAAGATAAGGTACAGTGAAAGAAGCGTTACCGAATAAATTCATTAATGCATACTGAAGGAAGAGTATAAGTACTGCGGAGACTGCAGCAGCAATTAAAAGGCCTTTTCCGATAAGAAATACATTTTCAAGGTCATGCATTTTCGCAAGCTGCTTTTCGGTCATGCCAACAGAACGCAGCATGGCTGTTTCCCTTGTTCGTTCTGCCGCTCTGCCTCTTACAGAATTATAAAGATTGAGCAGACAAACCACGGAAACAAGTGCTGTAAAACAGTAAGCAAGTGTTTTTACAATGCCTGCAATGGCACGTTTTAAATTACCGTACACTTCTCCGCCGACACATTTTATAACAGAAATATATGTCTTTTCACTAAGATCTCCGAGTTTCTTAATAAGGTCAGGATCATTTTTTTCTTCATAATTAAAAAGAATACTTTTAATGTTATAATCCATTCTGGCAGAATCCATGTTTTCAGCTATCTGTTTCTGTGTACTGCGGTTTATAATAATATATGGTTCATCAGCAGTTAATATAATTCTGCCTTTTATTGATTTTTCATCGATAAGACCGGCAACCTTTACCTGAACAGCTGTTTTATCCGGACTGAAATCATCAACAAGATCTATTGTTTCACCTTTAGATGCGTTATAGAGAGCTTTTACTTCAGTGAATTTATAATTCGCACTGCTGCCTATGATAAACGTATGATCTGTAGTAAACTGCATTTTATTGTAAAGAAGAACTGACGGTATTTCCGGTGATGAAGCTATGCTCATATCTGAATCGCCTGCTGCTGCGATCGCTTTGAAATCATCATCGCTTACAACTATTGCTTCGACGCCGATAATATCATACAGACCATTTTCTTCCTGCTTAATCCAGTCTTCCTCATTATAATCAGGAAACTGACTCAGGGTATATTTGTAAGCTTCAAAGTATTCATCGCTTATTTTATCCCTGAAAACGCCCAGCCCAACGACAGGACTAAGTTCTTCAGGTGTGATGTTATCAGTTGCATCAGAACTTTCAACGAGATCCATAACCTGATCAAATGTATCATTTTCTGTAATGACAAGATAATCGTAACCGGAAGTGTCAGGTAACCAGCCGCTGTCCTGTGTTTTGATATCAGCGATCCTGATCACGCACTGTGCACCGTAAAGTGTGGTTACTGTAAGTACTGCAAACACTGTGACACTGCGGATTATCCCTTTAGTAAGATGCTTTAAGCGTCCTGTGCTGTTTACTGCAAGAAGCAGTTCAGGTCTGCCCTTTTCAAGAAGGCTTTTTTTAGTTTTAAAACGTTTGTTTTTAGTCTTTTCGGTACCGCTCTTTATGCATTCAACCGGACCTGTTTTACTGATCTTTATCGCCGGGATAAGAGCTGAGATCATTACTGTAATAACACACATGATAACGATCAGTGCTATCTCACCTGCTCCGGCATCAATAGTAACAGGAAGCTTTTTGGCTGAACCCGGTTTAACCAGATCGATTATATCACAGATCCACGGTTTTAAAAGTTCCATTCCGCCTTTTATCACACCCGTTCCGGCAAGTATTCCGACCGGAACAGCAGGAATGAGAAGTGAGAAACATTCATAGTAGATACTCTGTCTTTTCTGTTTTCCGGTAGCCCCTACTGAAGCAAGCATTCCAAGATATCTGGTGCGTTCAGCAAATGACATGTTGAACACATTGTAAATGAGGATAACTGAAGCTGCCATAATGAATACTGTAAAGAAAACAGTGACAAACATTATGAGATCTCCCATAGTTTCATCATCTGACATCAGACTGAAAGTGAGCAGAAGATCATTGGATTCTGTTTCTATATCACGTCCTGCGATCTCTTCGATCTTTTCGACATACTGTCTTTCGTAATCGACCTTTTCAGGATCAAAACGTAAAAGCACATTAAGTGTATCTGATAACGGAAGGTTGTTTTCCATTGCCGTAAGTGCCGGATAGCATGCACCTGAAACATCTTCAAACACCGGTCTTTTCATTATTCCGACTACAGTATATTCTGCCGCAAGTCCGTTAGGTATATGGTCTTCCCTGAAAGGGTTGTTTTCACCAACTGCCGGAAAGTTTGCCGGTACATCAGCTGTTTCATTAAATTCAAGTTCGATCCCGAAAAACGGAAAACCAATGGTGTGCCCCTCTTCGGTCACAGTTATTGTTCTTGTGAAAAAATCACCGCTTATGGTGTCGCCGATCTTTATTCCGGAACCGTCCTTAATAACTGAGTCACTTAATATGATCTCGTTCTTGTTCTCCGGAAATCTTCCTTCTGTAAGTTCGATATTCACCATTTCAAAACTTTCAGGTGAATACGCCTTTACATCCAGATACGGCTTTTCTTCCACATTTCCTGTCTGCGGAAATTCAAGGACTCCAAGCTGCTCGGAACAGCCCATAAGAGTTGTCTCTTCCATATCTCTTATTTTCTCTGTTTCTTCCGGTTTAAGATCGTAGGCAGCCACGAACCAGTTTCCCTTATCCAGTGCCGCTACCTTGTCGAGATATGCAAGAACTGTTCTTTTTCCTGCAAATACACAGGTCATGAGTATTACCATAAATACTATTCCGATAAATGTGATCGCCGTGCGGCGGCGGTTCAGTTTCATGTACTGTTTTGTTACATGGAAGATTATATTTCTGTTTTTCATGTCTTTTCTCCGTTCAAATCAGTTTTATAAATCTGTTTAAGATAACCTGTTCTGTGAGCGACGTAAAATTCACGCTCGCTGCAAATCACTGCCTATATCTTCGTCCTTACAGTTTCATTCTTTATAAGCTTTCCGTCTTCAAGGAAAAATACACGGTCTGCCTGCATTGCAAGTCTTTCATCGTGAGTGATGAGTATCAGCGTCTGCTTCTGGATCCTGTTTGACTCCTTAAGCAAAGCTGCTATCTCGTCGCCTGTCTTTCTGTCGAGGTTTCCGGTGGGTTCATCTGCAAGAAGGATAGCCGGTCTGCTGTAAAGCGCCCTTCCGATAGACACTCTCTGCTGCTGACCTCCCGAAAGCTGATCCGGAAGATTTTCACGTCTTTCGCTTAATCCGAGATGCTCAACGATACTGTCAAGGCGTTCCTTATCAAGTTTCCTTCCGTCCAGCAGATGAGGAAGTGCGATGTTCTCATCTACATTCAGCACCGGTATCAGATTGTAGAACTGATAAACAAGTCCGACCTGTCTTCTTCTGAAAACTGCAAGTTTATCTTCCTTCATCGAACATATATCCGTTCCGTCGATGAAAACCTTACCCGATGTCGGCTTGTCAACTCCGCCGAGTATATGAAGAAGTGTTGACTTACCGCTTCCCGAAGGACCGATAACTGAAACGAATTCGCCCTTTTCAACCGAAAAAGAAACATCATCAAGTGCACGTACCTTTGTTTCCCCTTCGCCGTATTCCTTTACCAGGTTTTCAACTCTTAATATTTCCATAAAATTTGCCTCCGTAGTTCTGTTTTATAATGAATTTTTTGTTTACTCAGGGAAACGCTGTTTTATTCATAAATCAGCGTGGGGGTCTGGGGCGAAGCCCCGCAAATCCCACCTTCGGAAATCCGGCGAAGCCGGATTAATAAGTGTTTCCTTAGTTTATGCTTTTATTATATATCTGCATAATGACTTTTCAGTGAATATGAAAGTGACAGATCAGTCACAAATGAAGTATCAGATAAATCAAAAAATATAAAACTTAAGTGAAGGAATATGATCAGGCGCAGATAAAGCTGTTGTCCTTTTGAACAATAATATTCTGATTATGGTGAATTTACAGGCCATGATTCATAAATTTTAATACAAAGACAAGATACGACTTGACACAATCTGACTATTTATTATATAATCGTTTACGTTCGTATCTGAACAATTGTTTTTCCGGTTCAGAAAAACAGCATATGATTTACAGGAGGTCAATTATAATGAGAAAGTCTATTATAGCAGCTGCTCTTTTAGCATCTGTACTCAGCATAACTGCATGTGGTCCTACGGAAAATGTAAATGTTGCTGAAGAAAACTATGATGCTGCAGAAGGAACAACAGCTGCAGAAACAACAGAAGAAACTACTGAAGCTACTACTGAAGAAACAACAGCGGAAACTACAACAGAAGCTACTACAGTAGTAACAACCGAAGTTACAACAACAGCAGAAACATCAGCTGTATCAGAAGTTTCAGGCGAAACTGAAAAGAAGGATGAAGCTGAAAAGAAAGATGAAAAAACAGAAGAATCCAAGAGCGCAGAAGGCTTCAGCAGCATTTATGCCGATCTTGACAACAGAGCGTTCGGATATAACGGTAAAGTATTGAAACTCGGCGAAAGTACATTCCAGGATCTTGTTGATGCCGGTGTTCCATTCAGCGAAGATGATCTTCTCGACGCTGACAACAACGTAAAATCGGGAAAAACATCAGATTATTATACATTACATGTTGAAGACTCAAAGTATTCCAACTTACAGTTAGTGTTCGTCAACGATACAGACACAAATATCAAGCTGAAAGAATGCAAGCTTGAGATGGCAAGATGGTGGGCTATGATTCCAAAACCAACACATGATGAAGAATATAATGCGGAGCTTAAAGCTGACCTTGAAGCTGCAGCAAAACATGTTTCATTCGCATTCCCTCTTACACTTACGAAGAGCGAACTTATCGCCAACAGCGGTGAACCAACCAGTGAAAAGCTGGGCACAGAATACAAAAACCCAGGCGAGGTCTACGGAGGATACAGATTCACTTTTGATACTGACAGTGAAGTCCTTCAGGATGTTTCGATAGAATTGCTCTATTGATCAGCAATTCTTATAAAAACTGATTTCGCAAATCATAATAAAGATCGGTATGATCAGCCGACAGATCCGGTTTTACCGGATCTGTTTTGTTATACGAACATAAAACAGGACGCAGATACTTCACACCGGAAATATCTGCGTCCTGTTTTTACTTTATTCTAAAAATGCCTGAAATATCTTAATATGATCAGCCTACGATCTCCTTGTAGAATTCAGCGTAGTCTTTTCTGTTATCCTTGGTGAAAGCGATAGCTGTTCTCGGATGCTGGTTGAGCTGACCTGTCATGAGGTACTGAATGTCATAGCCCCACTTGACACCGTTTTCCTTAAGCTTTATCATTTCTTCTTCAATGAACTTGTAAACAGGGTAAACATTGTACTTAGGGTTCTTGAGAAAACCGAGGAGAAGTTCCATAGCGCAGTTACCTGCACCGCGTCCCATTGAAAGATAAGTAGCATCGAGCCAGTCAACGCCGTCTCCGCAGCATTCAATAGTATTGGCAAAAGCGAGCTGCTGGTTGTTGTGAGCGTGAATGCCGACTTTCTTGCCCTTCTTAGCTGCAGCATTTACATAAAGATCAGCTATTCTTGCCATCTGTTCAGGGTAGATTGAACCGAAGCTGTCAACGATGTAGATGCAGTTTACAGGTGTGTCTGCAAGCATGTTGAGTGCGACTTCGATATCTTCCTTCTGAGCAGTTGAGATAGCCATGATGTTGCAGCTTGTTTCGTAGCCCTTCTTTGCTGCGTCTTCGATCATGTCGATAGCTTCCGGCATCTGGTGGATGTATGCTGCTACTCTTACGAGGTCAACAGGTGAATTTGCCTTCTGGTCGAAGTCGTCCTTGTCATGTCTTCCGATGTCAGCCATAATTGCAAGCTTAAGATCAGTGTTGTTCTCGCCTACGATCTCTCTGATGTGTTCATCGGAACAGAACTTCCACTTGCCGAACTTGCTTTCATCGAATACCTTCTTTGAAGCTCTGTAGCCCATTTCCATGTAGTCAACGCCGGCTTCAATGTTTGTTTTATATAATTTCTTTACGAATTCGTCTGTAAAATAAAAATCGTTGCAGAGACCACCGTCACGAAGTGTTGCATCAACGACCTTGATGCTTTCTCTGAAATTTAGTAAATTGGATAATTCCTTCATAATTACTGCTCCATTCTGAATTTTACTTTATCGGTTTAAAGTGTTACGCTTTTAACTCCTAAAGTATTATAACACAGACATGAAACAAAATCAAGTGTTTTTTTAATATTTTTGAAACGGAATATGAAACATGAAACATCAGGCAGTTTGCTGTCGGATCAACAGCTGGTCGTTACTGAAGAACTGTCAGGAATTATTAAAAACAGCAGTACTGTAGCTGCCGAAAAAAATAAACCAAAAAAGATCGAAAGTCCAAACTCAGCATTCGATTTGAGTTCTTCTTTAATAATTACGGTTCTTTCAAGGAATGGAGCCATCTCTTTTCGGAAATAGTTTATATCTGCAAGTGCCTTTGCTTTCTGCTCGTCATTGCAGTTTTCTTTGCCTGCGGCAATGATATGCATTGAACCATGAGAGAAACGCCATAGTCCCTAAAATTAAAAATGTTCCGAATTACTGAGCAGATAAACTCCATCCGTTATCGCCGTGGTAGATCATCTGCTTTGTCATACCGCCGTCGATGCAGATGTTTTCACCGGTTATAAATCCGGCTTTGTCCGAACACAGGAACAGTACCATATTTGCTATATCAAGCGGATTTCCGACACGACCGCATGGCTGCTGATATGCATCCGGTCCTTCGTAAACCTTATAACTCGTATCTATCCATCCCGGTGAAATTGAATTTACACGTACTTTTCCTGCCAGACTTACTGCAAGAGCATGCGTAAGTGCCGCAATACCGCCTTTCGCCGCTGTATAGCTCTCCGTCTGCGGCTGGCTCATTCTGTCACGGGATGATGAGATATTTATAATTGATCCGCCTTCGTTAAAGTACGGAAGGAACAGCTTTGACAGATAGAACGGCGCAGTCACACCTAAAGAAAGTGCATACTGAAATTCCTCGTAACTGCACTCAGCTATACCTTTCATAATCGGCGGAGCATTGTTAATCAGATAGTCGATATGTCCGTGTTCCGAGATAACCTCATTTACAAAGTCTTCAAGAATACCCTTATATGATATATCGCCTGTGAAATGATCACCTTCCGCTTTATCTATCACACAAACAGCCGCTCCGTTTTTTCTGAACTCATCGGCAATGCACTTTCCTATTCCATTAGCACCACCTGTTACAACGGCAACTTTATTCTTAAACATTCTTCCGTACCTTCTCTCTTATGTTACTCATATATACTTCCTGCATAAAGCAGCGTGGCAATGAAATCCCAGTTGATGTTCTCAGGCATTTCTTTACCGGCATTATAGTAATACCCATCTGAATCCTCAACCCACGCTGTTAATGCTTCCAGATAATCATGCAGAGATACATCGTCTGCATTATCTGTGAAATGCTTCATAAATTCAATAAATTCTTCTTTGCTCTTTATATGGCCGAGCATATCGATATGTTTATCCATTTTGTTTTTCACTTTCCTTTATCCATATGTGATTTTCCAGTCTCGGACTGGAAAATTTCTATTTTATTTTCCGAAGGAAAATACTCCTTTTATACTGCAAGCAAAACATAATCTTTTTCAGTATAACTTGTTATTTATCATAACATATTTCAGCCGGTAATTCAACAAATAATATGTTATTAGCCGATATATCCGGAAGCCTACTTCCACTATCAACAACTTAAGAATCCAATATAAAGCCATGGTGTAATGCACATTGCCACAAATGCGCATAATGATTACTGCTATTTCAACAAAACACATATGTAGTTGTTGTTTATTGCTACAATAATCCATTAATGTGTTGAGTATTTATTCGTAATAGTATATAATAGATACATCAAAGGCAGATGATTTTGTTCATAAATCAGCACGTGAAGACGGAATGAAGTATGGAAAATGCGGATTTCCGACTTAAGATAACTGTCTTTGACAGGGATACATTATGAAGCATGAGATTATAAAGGGGGATTTTTTTATGGATTCAAAAATCAACAGAAAACTCTTTGTCACTGCGGCTTCTGCTGCACTGATCGCAGGATGCACTATTCCTGTCAGCAGCGTAGTAAGCCAGAACAGCACTGTATATGCTGCATCAGAAGAAAACACTATAACCAAGGCAACAAAGCTTGAAAAGGATATGACTATCGAAGGCGACGCAGTTATCGATGCTGATATTGATCTCAACGGTCATACACTTACAGTCACCGGAGATGTACTTCATACTTCCGGTAATATAAGCTTCGTCAACGGGGAAATGATCATTAAAGGGAACTATAAAATGCAGAAGGCTGAAAAGGATTCAGCCGGAGATACAAAATATTCATCATGTTATGCTACCCTTAGTATGAAGAATACGTTTGACAAACTGACTGTCGGAAAAAACTTTGAAGCTCACAACCTGTACTACAAATGTGAGCTTTCAAACGGTGAATTTTTCCTTAACGGTGATGTTACAGTTGACGGAACCATTAATTTTAGTGAAGGTACCAAGATCACTTTTGA
>JAGDDO010000289.1 GCA_017848205.1 Oscillospiraceae bacterium
AGGCTGTATCACCATCACCGACTGCACAGCCTTCTGAACCGGCAGCTTCACCGACAGTTTCACCGACAGCTTCTCCGACTGTAACACCAACATCATCTCCGACAGTTACTCCGACAGGAACTCCGGGAAAAGCACTCCTGCCGGGTGACGTGGACGAAAACGGCAGAGTGGACATTACCGACCTCACCACACTGGCTATCCATCTGCTCGACAAGACAAAGATCTCAGAAACAGCTGCGAAGAACGCAGACGTTGACGGTGACGGAAACATCTCACTTACCGACCTTGCTACCATCCGTCAGTACCTTTCAAAGAAAATCGACAAGCTTGGATAAATGTAAATCAGCGTGTACAAATAAGGTTAAGAATTATTGTTGACAAATTATCGGAAACATATTATAATTTATTAATAAACGACTTGATCTGGCCGTTTATTAGATTCAGATTATTAGGAGGACAATAAAATGAAAGAGAAATTACCTGCTGGTCTTCTCGGAATTTTTCTGGGGGCATTCGGAGCACACAAGTTTTATCTTGGGTATACTAAAGAAGCGCTTATAATGCTGCTTGTTTCACTGCTTACCTGTGGTATCGGCGGAACGGTAATGGAGGTTATAGGCATTGTTGAAGGAATCACTTATCTGACTAAGACAGATGAAGAGTTCCAGGAGATTTATGTGAACAACCATAAAGGCTGGTTCTGATTATCAGTTTACCAGTCATCGGGTCTCATGTGACTTGCAAAGTCATATGAGACTTTTTTTGTGTGAAATAAATGCGTACAAATTGCGAAAATACGTGATTTGTACGCATTTTTCTATTCCTTTTTTATGCGATTTTTGCTGTTTCCTATGAAAGATAGGAATGAAAACGTTTTTTATATTGCCAATCGTCACAAAAAAAACAAAAGCTGTTGCAAAGATTAGTGTATTGTGTTATAATTTAGCTTAGATAGGTTAATAAGTTTTGTGTAATTAGTATGGTATTGTGTAAAATAAATTTTAAGGAAACGCTGATCTGTTCATAAATCAGTGTGTGGCAGTTAAATCAGTGTTTTCTTAACTATATAAGAATGTGTAAAGTTAATTGTTTTGTGAGGAGTTGTTAAAATGAAAATTAAAAAGTTAGGATTGTATGCGTCCTCAGTTCTTATGGCAGCAGGCGTGATGGCCGGCTCATCAGCTCTGAACGTAAGCGCTGATAACCCTATCTGCCAGACTGCGTTTACACCTGACCCGGCACCGGTAGTTTTCGGTGACAGACTGTATGTGTATACAGGACGCGACAGAGACGGAAACAATGATTTCTACTATATGAACGGATATCAGGTAATGTCCACTACCGATATGCAGAACTGGACAAACCACGGTGCGTTCATCGATCAGAATGATATTTCCTGGGGCAAGAAAGATTCCTACTGGGCTTCACAGTGTATTGAACGAAACGGGAAGTATTATTTCTATGTAACAGTTGAAAATGCCTCAGGCGGCGGACGTGCCATCGGTGTTCTTGTAGGCGATTCACCTACGGGACCTTTCAAGGATGTAGTCGGAAAACCGATCGTAGGTCCTAACTGGGACTACATCGACCCGACAGTTATAATCGACGACGACGGTCAGGCTTACCTTATGTTCGGCAACCCGACATGCTACTGGGTTAAACTCAAGGAGGACATGGTAACACTTGACGGTCCTATAAACAAGTTCGACATGAACTCGAACTCATTCGGTCCGGGTAAAAAAGGTACAGCCTATGGTGAAGGACCATGGATCACAAAGCACAATGACCTTTACTACCTTGTGTTTGCTTCTTTCTACGGAGATGACGGAAGCGAGAGTATGGGCTATTCCACATCTTCATCTGTAACAGGTCCGTGGAAGTACGGCGGCCAGATAATGAAGATGCACAACTGTTTCACGACACACGGCGGTACTATAGATTTCAAGGGACATTCATACCTTTTCTATCACAAGAACGGATTAAAGGGCGGCGGCACATTCAACAGAAGTGCCTGCGTCGAAGAATTCACATACAACCCGGATGGATCGATCCCGCTTCTTTCTCCGAGCAACGAGGGACCGAAGCAGCTTGAATATCTCGATCCGTACAAAAAGACCGAAGCAGAGACCATCTGCTGGAGCGAAGGCGTTAAGATCGAAAAGAACGAGTCTGATGACGGAGCAAACGTTTCAAATATTCAGGACGGTTCATACATCAAGGTAAAGGGCGTTGACTTTAAGGAAGGCGCTGAAAAGTTCACGGTAAGTGCCGGATCTGAAAGCGACGGCGGTTACATTGAACTTCACCTTGACAAGAAGGACGGACCTGTTATCGGCAAGTGCGACATTTCAGGCACATCCGGATGGCAGAACTTCAAGGAATTCAGCACAAAGGTAAGCGGTGCGA
>JAGDDO010000290.1 GCA_017848205.1 Oscillospiraceae bacterium
GAATCCCGGACGTTCAGCGTTTGTCGAGTCGGCCATGAGTGCGAGAACTCCCTTTGAGCCGAGTTCGCCGAAACGTGCAAGATCGATAGGACCGCCGTTAATAGGTGTGTAGTCCACCTTGAAGTCACCTGTGTGTACGAGTACACCTGCAGGGGTGTGGATGGCAAGACCTACTGAGTCAGGTATCGAGTGGTTTACTGAAATGAATTCAACTGCCATGCAGCCCATCTTTACGGTTTTCTTCGGAGCTACCTCGGTGAGAGTGACTTTTCCTGAAAGTCCGTGTTCCTTGAGTTTTCCGTCAACAAGTCCGAGGGTGAGTTTTGTTCCGTAAACCGGTACGTTTATCTTTTTGAGAAGATATGCAAGTCCGCCGATATGGTCTTCGTGTCCGTGGGTGAGAACGACACCCCTTACCTTTGCCTGGTTTCTTTCGATGTAGGTGAAGTCCGGGATAACGATGTCGACACCGAGCATTTCAGAATCCGGGAATGCAAGTCCGCAGTCAACGATGAAAATGTCATTTGAGCATTCAAAGGCAGTCATGTTTTTTCCGATCTCATTAAGACCGCCGAGTGGAATGATCTTTACCGGGGTTTTACGGTTATCCTTCTTCGCTGTTTTCATGGCACGAGCTGGTGCATTTGCAGAGGAATTGCCGGGTTCGTTTTTCTGCTGAGATGCCTGTCTGGAATTGTTACGGTTTTCGCCGGAACGTTTGTGATTACTGTTATTGCGGTTCAATTAACGCAAGCCTCCTTATTACGTTTTTTAGATTTTGTCAGATTAAATGGCACATCATCTTTGGGTGCAGATCATGTGTACTATCAGAACATAAATATACACACTAATTATAGTACAATAGCGGTTCAAAGTCAAGGTATTAAGTGGATAAAGGCTATGGCAAAATACACGAATTTCGTGTACAAAAAACCATATTCATTTTAATAATCTCTTTTCGTTTTTGTTAAATTGCATTATTGACAATGATATTTAATTAATGATACCATATAACTATTAATAATGATGTACGGAGGAGACAGTCATGTACGAAACACTTATAGGAAAAGCGGCGGAAGCCCGCGAAAAATCATTCTGTAAATACTCGGGATTTGCCGTGGGGGCAGCCCTTCTCTGCAGTGACGGAACCGTGTTTACCGGCTGCAACATAGAAAACATATCATACTCGCTTACAAACTGCGCAGAGCGTACCGCCATATTCAAAGCAGTTTCAGAGGGAAAAAAAGACTTTACAGCGATCGCGGTAGTCGGTGCTGTAAAGTCTGAAGATCCTCTTAAGGAAGCCTGTTTCCCGTGCGGCGCATGCCTTCAGGTGATGAGCGAATTCTGCGGACCGGATCTTGATGTGGTCCTTGCAAAGGACGGAAAACCTGAAGTGTATAAATTCTCTGATCTTATGCCGAGGGTGTTCGATTCAAAATTCTAGGGAAACGCTTATCACTTTGCGTTCTTTGCCTTTTTAAGAACGTTGCCCTTTTCATCCACTATAGTACAGCAGTCGAGCTGCGATGTAAGGCTGGAAACAACGCTGCGGCGGAATTCGTTGCGGAGCTCAGTCTGCTCTGCCTTTTCCGCTTCGGTAAGACCTTCGGGCGTCTTTGATTTATGTGCAAGTTCGTTTATACGCTGTATTTTTTCTTCTGTCATTTTTCATGTACCTTTCATAATAGGGTTATCCGTTTTACAAACAAATCAATTATACTATAATTATCTGAACGCGTCAATAGAATGATGATACTAAGGAAACACTGATTAAATCGGAAATCCGGCTTCGCCGGATTTCCGGAGGTGGGATTTGCTGGGCCTCGCCCCGGACCCCACGCTGATTTATGAATAAATCAGCGTTTCCATGAACAAAGGAGCGATACCATGCCGAAAACAGTGCTTGTGACCGGAGCGTCAAGGGGAATAGGAGCCGCCTGCGCCGAGATATTTGCCGAAAACGGTTATAATGTAATAATAAACTATAATAACAGCGAGGAAAAAGCTGAAGCGCTTGCGGAAAAGACCGGAGGCCTTGCTTATAAATGCGATGTTTCCGATCCGTCTGCCGTCGGAAAAATGGTGGAGGACATCATAGAAAAATACGGGAAGATCGACGTTCTTGTAAACAATGCCGGAATTTCGGTCACCGGAGTTTTTGATCTCGTTCCCGACGAAGATGCAAAAAGACTCTTTGACATCAATGTGTTCGGGACCTTAAACTGCAGTAAAAAGGTCCTGCCGTATATGCTTAAGAGGAAGTACGGCAAGATAATAAACATTTCATCGATGTGGGGACAGACCGGCGCCTCGTGCGAGGTCCATTACTCCGCGGCCAAGGCGGCAGTTATAGGATTTACCAAGGCTCTTGCAAAGGAGGTCGGGGCAAGCGGCATAAACGTAAACTGCGTGGCTCCCGGCATGATAATGACTGACATGACTTCCTGCTACACCGACGAGGAGATAAATGACATAAAGGAAGAGATCCCTCTGGGCCGCTGCGGCGATCCGCGTGATATAGCCGAAACCGTCTTTTTCCTTGCATCCGGAGAATCCTCGTTTATAACCGGACAGGTGATAGGGGTAAACGGCGGAATGGTGATATGACCGTCGGAAAGACTTTTTAAGGAAACGCCGGTTTATTCATTAATAAGCGTGGGGGTTCGGGCGAAGCCCCGCAAATCTCATCTCCGGTTTGATCAGTACTTCCTTAAGTGTCTTATCAGTAGAAAAACTGCACAAATACTACTCTTTCAGCTTATGCAATATAAAGAGAATAGACAAAGTTCTATTTAAGCTATTGAAGTTTTCATGCCGTTGTGATATATTTGATGTACACAGAAAAACAGCCGGTACTAACCGGCATTTATTCATTTTGGTTCCATATAGAGAAAAGGTGGAGAACAAATAATGGATGGCTTAAAAAGTTTACTGAACAGGCGTATGCACAGGCTCAGTGAATTTATCAGAAATGTTAATGAAAGAAGAAACAAAAACACCGGAAAATACAGCATGACCTGCTTTTTCCTTACACTTCTTTATCCGGTATTCATAGTGCTCATGGCAGAGCTTAATCAGGATAAATATCCGAGCAAGCTCGTGATGTTCATTGTGAACAAACCGCTGGTCATGGTCTTCGACATAGTGGTCGCGGCAGCAATATTCGCTGCACTCTGCCTCCTGTTCCGGAAGGTATGGAGAGCGGTCGCGGTCCAGAGCGTGGTCTACTTCATGCTTTCGATAACCGAACTTTTCAAGTACGGCACGAACGGCAATCATCTGATAATGACAGACATGAAGCTTATCAGAAGTGTAAAAAGCCTTACTTCTTTTGCATACATCAAAATAACACCAAGACTTGTGACATATACGATAATCGTGCTTGCGTACATCGCTGTTACATTCTGGTTCAATCCTAAAATAAAGATCAGCTTTAAAAAGAGTGTTGCCCCTGCTATAGCATGTGCCGGCGCAGTTCTTTCAATGTTCTTTGTAACAGCTGTTTCAACGCCGGTTTACTCATTCTTTGACGTTGACACAACAGCAGCTGACAATGTTTTCATCCTCAACGAGAAATTCGAAAACAACAGCTTTCTTGCATTTTTCATGCAGACAGCCAGTGAAAATCTAGCAAACAGGCTTGAAGAGCCTGAAAATTACACTGAACAGGCAATTTCAGATTTTCTCGGCGATGAGAATAAAAATGTTTATGACGTAACTCCGGATGCTGATTTCAAAAAGCCTAATGTCATTGTTGTAATGTCCGAGGCTCTTGCCGATTTCAGAACATTCGATGAACTTAAAGTAAGCGACGAATACTATGCAGGCCTTGACAGGGTAGCTGCTGAAGGACACCGCGGACAGCTTATAGTTCCGACATTCGCAAGCTTTACAGTACGTACTGAGTTCGAACTTCTTTTCGGTCTTCCGGTAAAGTCACTCAACGACCCGAACATGCCGCAGAGAATGCTTGCTGAACGTGACCAGCCGGCTTTTGCCCGTTACTACAAGGCACTTGGCTACAACACTGCTTACGTTCACCCGTTCTTAAGCTCATTCTACAGCAGAAAGAGAATTTACGGAACATTCGGTTTCGACCAGATGATCTTCGAAGATGACTTTACAGTTCCTGTTGAATACCGCGGTTCATATATCAAGGATGAAACAGTATTCAATCAGATCGAGAAGCTTATAAAGGAATCTGACGAACCGCTTTACTTACACACAACAACGATGCAGAACCATCAGCCTTATACTGAGGGTGCATCCGATGATGAACTTCTTAACTATCTCGACAATGTAAAGGTAACAGCCGATGCGTTTGAAGCCTTTGTTTCAGATATTAAGAAGATAGATGAACCGACACTGGTGTTCATCGTGGGTGACCACTTCCCGTCATTCAAGAATACAGCGGACAATGTTTATAACCGCCTTGGCATCAACAGTTCAACATGCAGCAAGGTGTTTGAACAGAACTACGTTGTATGGAGCAACTACGGTGCTGATCTTTCAGCATTCCCTGATAAAATGGTATCAACATTCTACGTACCGTACATTCTTCTCGATGCTATCGGTGCTCCGAAGGATACATTCATCGAAGCAATGAAGGAAAAGATGAAGACACTTCCGGTGTACTCCACACAGTATGATTCATCGATACCGGGCGACAGCGAGCTTGATGTGCTTACTTACGACCGCGTGATCGGTGAGAATATTTCCGGTTAATTGAAATCCCCCTCCCTCCAGATAGAGAAAGCAGCCGAACAGGCCAGGGTTATCCCTGGTATGTTCGGCTGCTTTATTTTATGCGGATATGTTCAGAGCGAGGAGGTCGTTTAACGCACAGTATTGTTATTGTAATTTTGTGCGAACAAGCTGTCAGATAACCTGAAAAAATTCATTTTACGGAAGATGTAAATGCCGGAAACAGACTAATTTTGGACTGTTAAGGCGCGTAATTTCGTGCATTAAAAGGAGCATTTGGTGATTGTATAATTATTTTATACGGGAAAGCCATGTAAAATTGCACAAAGGATAGTGCAAAATAATTACAAACGTTTTCATCCCCGAAATTGCGCAATTCCGAAATGATGTCCGACACATTTCTGAAAAAGTGTTGAAAATTATGCAAAAATAACGAAAATCATAAAATCACACTGAAATTATAAAATTTGTATGCTTTTCCGGACGGGAAAGCACCGCGGAAAACTGCCTGTTTATCCCAGAATGTTGTTACTTATGTGTAAAATGAACTAAAATTATTATATAATAGTTTATCATAAATAATCTATTGTATTTTCCGGACGCATTGCCTGTGAATTTTCAACTTTCATGTGGACACGCGTTTAATATAATAAAATTTGTATACATTTTCTGACCTTAAAGTATTGAAAATGAACTCACATTTGGGTATAATAATTTTCGGACGCTAGTTTTGTGCATATTCTACAAAAATTGGTCAAAAGTGTGCATGTCGCACACATCAGGGACGGGGCTAAGTTGAATTTGTGTGCAAAATGATATTTGGGCGTGAAATCGCGTGTTTATGAGAGGGATATCGGCTGCACGGCGAAGGTTTTTAATTTATTTATTTATTTTTGAAAGGCAGGTATGATATGATGGA
>JAGDDO010000291.1 GCA_017848205.1 Oscillospiraceae bacterium
AATGACCGCCGTAAAAACCCGCCTGAACCCAGAAACCGCCGTCCTCTCAATAATCGAACCTTAAACTTTTCGAAGTTTAGCAAAGGGTTGGCGAAGGGTTAAAGGGGCGACCGCAAAGCCCCTTGATAAAGCAACCGGAAAACAAAAATAACAGTGCGATAACCTATATTATACGATATGAAAACTAAAAGAAAGAAGTAAAACCATGGATATGACATCACTAAATCTGTCCCCGGACCAGCTATCATTCCCCGGTCTCGGCATTAACGCCATAAACGTAAGCAGTACCGCTTTCACCATCTTCGGCATCAGCATAGCCTGGTACGGCGTAATAATCGCCTGCGGAATGATGCTTGCAATCGCCTTCGGCCTCTCACAGGTGAAAAAATTCGGCATCAGCCCGGACCGCGCCACTGACGTTATCCTCGTCGGAATTATCGGCGGAATAATCGGCGCCAGAGCCTATTATGTACTCATGAACCTCGATTATTATTCAAAAGACTGGAAATCGATCTTCATGACAAGAAACGGCGGCCTTGCCATCTACGGCGGAATAATCGGCGCACTGCTTGCCGGCCTCATCGCATGCAGGATAAGAAAAGTCAAAGTCCTCCCGATGTTTGACGTGGCAGCAATGGGATTTTTCATCGGACAGTCCATCGGCAGATGGGGAAACTTCTTCAACCACGAAGCTTTCGGAACCAACACCGATCTCCCATGGGGCATGACAAGCGGAAGGATCCAGTCCTGGATAACGGAAAACGCCGGAACTTCAAAAATTCTCGAAGGGCTGACACCTGAAAGAGCAGTTCATCCGTGCTTCCTCTACGAATCAATCTGGTGCCTTCTCGGCTTCATAATACTTTTCCTCGTTTCAAGAAAAAGAAAATACGACGGTCAGCTCCTTCTTCTCTACATCTTCTGGTACGGCCTCGGAAGAACCTTCATAGAAGGCCTCAGAACCGACAGCCTCATGCTCGGCAACATCCGAATCTCACAGGCACTTGCATGCATCTCATCCATAATCGCCCTTATCCTTCTTTTCGCCATCGGCTCAAAAGTAAAAAGAATGGGCGAAGACTACGTCTTCTACAAAGACACCGAAGAATCCAAAGCTCTCATAGCTGCTGATGAAGCTGCTGCGAAGGCAAAGGATTCTGCAAAAGAATCAGAAAATTCACCAGCAGAAGAAAGCACAATTCCTTTAGAAGACGAAGAAGCAACTAAAGAAGAATCAGCTCCAGAAGAATCTGAAAAACAATCTGAAGCATAAGCAGTTACGAAAAGCCTAGCGAAGGGGTGTAAGGGCGCCCGAAGGGTGTGCAAAGCTCGACCGCAAAGCCCCCTTAATAAAGCCTCTCACTAACAAAAATAAATTACTTGAAAACATAAAAATAAAAAAGGAGTAAAAACCATGGCAACCATAATAAGCGGAAAAGAAGTATCAGCAAAAGTAAAATCTGAAGTTCGTGAAAAAACACTCGAACTGAAGAACAAAGGCATCGAAATCGGACTCGCAGTAGTCATCGTAGGCGATGACCCTGCATCAAGAGTATATGTAAACAACAAGAAGAAAGCCTGCGAGGAAGTCGGCTTCAATTCATACGAATATGCCCTTCCTGCCGAAACAACAGAAGAAGAACTCCTCGCCCTCGTTGACAAACTCAATAAGGACGACAAGGTAAACGGCATACTCGTTCAGCTCCCTGTACCGAAGCACATCAACGAAACAGCAGTTATCAACGCTATTTCCCCTGACAAGGACGTTGACGCTTTCCACCCTGTAAACGTAGGAAAGATCATGATCGGCGACTACGCATTCCTTCCGTGCACACCTGCAGGCGTTATGGAACTCATCGACAGCACAGGCGTCGATATCGCCGGAAAGTCATGTGTAGTTATCGGCAGAAGCAACATCGTAGGCAAGCCGATGTCAATGCTCCTTCTTCACAGAAGCGGTACAGTTACCATCTGTCACTCAAAGACAAAGAACCTTAAGGAGATCTGTGCAAATGCAGATATTCTCGTAGCTGCTGTAGGCAGACCAAACTTCGTTACAGGCGACATGGTCAAGGCAGGTGCAGTGGTTATCGACGTAGGTATCAACAGAATGGATGACGGCAAGCTCTGCGGCGACGTTAATTACGCTGAAGCAGAAAAGAAAGCTGCATTCATCACACCGGTACCGGGCGGCGTAGGACCAATGACTATTGCAATGCTGATGAAGAACACACTTACATCAGCTATGATAAAGAACAACATCTGATTCGGGAAAACACTGATCAAACGGAAATATTTCAGAAACGGGGATTTACGGAGCATAGCTCCGCGATGATCTTTAAAACGGTCATCGTTTCCTTGAAAACACTGTTTATAAAGGAATTACAGGGGAGGTATCATCATGGATTTTCAGGCGCTGGCAGACAGTTTCTGTTCTGCAGCAAGTATAGTTTCCGTAGAAAAACTCGAAAACGGAAACTACGGAAAGATTTGTATCGTAACAGGAAACAGACCTTATCTGGATACGATAGAACATCCTATGCCGGGCGTAGAAATGAAAACGACAAAATTTATTCCCGGCAGCGAGTACACAACATATATGCCGCCTGATCTTAATTTCGAAGGTTCGTGCTATACTGCTGCAGTGGGTAAGAAAACCATTCATGCCTATGCACATCCTGAACGCTACAACGTATGGTTCAACATGTCCTTCATCCCGCTTATGCATGAAGACGGAAACATCTGCTACTGCATATATACAGTTGAGGTAGACTTAAAGCCTGATGCCAGAAGGATGTCGACTATATCATCCGACATTGCAGCATCGGTGCTTGAGACCTGTATCAAGCTCAGAAGCCACGGAGATTTCCGGGAAACAATGAACGTTGTCTGCCGGGACATACTTGATCTCTGCGGTTCCGATCACTGCTGTATCATCAGTCTGGATACAGCGAAGAGAAAATGTTCCGTTCTATGTGAAGCCCATTCCGTAGTACTTGAACACGGCACGATCAGCGATATGATCGACGACTCATTTTTCGATATGGCATATTCCTGGCTCGATACCATCGCAGGCAGCAACTGTATTCTCGTGCGAAACGATCGTGACATGGAAGCGCTTAAGGAACGCAATCCGGAATGGTACCATTCGATGAAATCCAACGGAACCAGAAACATCGTTCTTTTCCCGCTGAAATTCGATCAGGAACTGCTCGGTTACATCTGGGCACTCAACTTCCGGGAAGAGGATGCCGACAGGATCAAGGAAACTCTTGAACTTACAACGTTCATACTCGCTTCGGAGATCTACAGCTACAGGATGATGGATGAACTGAATATTCTCAGCACAACCGACATGCTTACAGGAGTAAGCAACAGAAATGCAATGAACAATTACGTTTCTGACCTGGTTGAAAGCACTGATAGTGCAGTAAAGGAAAAAACAGTTTCCGTTGTTTTTGCTGACTTAAACGGCTTAAAGCGTGCCAACGACAAAGAAGGCCATGCAGCCGGGGATCTGCTTTTAAAGAAGGCAGCACTTGTTCTTCAGAAATGCTTTGCAGGCAGCAATATATACCGTGCCGGCGGAGATGAGTTCGTTGTTATTTCTGAAAATATATCGGAATCAGAACTTACGGAAAGATTAAGTGAGCTGCGGGCGGCTACATCAAAGCCTGATGATGAAGTATGTTTCGCGGTCGGCAGCAGTATCGGCAAAGCAGGCGATATACGAAGGCTCATGCAGGAAGCGGATTCACGGATGTATGCCGA
>JAGDDO010000292.1 GCA_017848205.1 Oscillospiraceae bacterium
GAAGTTCCGTGAGAACCTCATGGGACGTATCGAGGTAAGACAGGTATACAAGATCTCCAACGTTGGTACTATCGCAGGTGCATACGTGCTTGACGGTAAGGTTACAAGACAGTGCGAGATCAGAGTTGTACGTGACGGTATCGTTATTGCCGAAGACAAGATCGACAGCCTCAAGCGTTTCAAGGACGACGCCAAGGAAGTTGCTTCCGGATTTGAATGCGGTATCGGTCTTGAACGTTTCAACGACATCAAGGAAGGCGATATTTTCGAAGCCTTCATCATGGAAGAGTATAGAGAGGACTAATTATCCCCACCCCCCTGCCCCCCTCCCGGAGGGAGGGGGGAGATGGAGAATACAGCTCTCCGAAGGGAGAGGAATGGAGAATAATACATGCTCTCCGAAGGGAGAGAAATGGAGAATACATGCTCTCCGGAGAGAGGTTCACACTTCTCTGACACGGATGACCCGGAGAGCAGAATATAAAGGAGGCTTTAATAATGGCGAGTTTTAAAGCAGGACGACTTGGAGAAGACATAAAGAGAGAACTGACTGCCATCATGCGTGAGCTGAAGGATCCTAGAATTGCGGAGTTTCTTACGATAGTAAGAGTCGATCTTTCAAACGATCTTTCACACTGCAAGGTGTATGTATCAAGCTTTGAGGGCATTGAAAAGGCTAAGGAGTCTGTAAAGGGACTCACAAGTGCTTCCGGATATATAAAAAGAGAGCTTTTTGCGCGTCTTAAGATGCGCAAGAGCCCTGAACTCAAATTCATTGCTGACAATTCGATCGAACGCTCAAGCGAGATCAACAAGATAATCGAAAACTTCGATCACAGTGACAGCACAAAGGAAGACGAAGCCGAATAAAAGTAAACCATTTAAAGGAGTACGGGGCGCGGCCCCGGAAACTCCCTGATTTCTGACACGGGCTCAGCCTCTGTGCCGGAAACAAACCCGAAAAGGAAAGTGTATTATGCAGATAGATTACAGACAGGCGGCAGAGATCGTAAAAGCCTGTGACAACATTCACATACTCACTCATCAGAGTCCGGACGGCGATACAATGGGTTCGGGATTTGCGCTGTATTTTGCTCTTAAAAAGATGAACAAAAAAGCAGCGGTGATCATGCCTGACGGGCTGCCGTCAAGATATGAGTTCTTAAGTGAGGGCTATGAGGAGCCGGAAAGCTTCGAACCGGACAGCGTAATTGCTGTGGACATAGCTGATCCGAAACTTCTCGGTGATCTTAAAGATGTTTACGCAGACAGAGTGGATCTTTGCATTGACCATCATGTTTCAAATATCATGTATGCAAAGAATACGCTTCTGAACGCAAAAGCTTCAGCTGCCTGCGAGGTACTGTTCTGTCTTTTTGAGGAGCTCGGTCTTGAACTCGATGACAGGATAGCAAAGTGCCTCTACACCGGCATTGCCACTGACACCGGATGTTTCAAATTCAGCAACTCATCGCGTGAAGCCCACGAAACTGCGGGAAAGCTTATCGGCGGATATGATTTTGACTTTGCCCGCATCAACCGTGAGATGTTCGACATCAAGAGCCGCGCAAGAATAAAGCTTGAACAGCATCTGCTCGGTAACATGAACATGTACTGCGGCGAACGTATTGCGGTAATTTCAGTTACTGAGGAACTTCGTCAGAACCTTGGTGTTCCTGAAGAGGAATTCGACGGAGTTGCCGGCCTTCCGCTTCAGATACAGGGCGTTGAAGTCGCAGTTACCATAAAGGAAAAGAAGCCGGGTGAGTACAAGGTTTCCATGCGTTCGGCAGGAAAAGTGAATGTTTCAGCTGTTTGTCAGAAGTTCGGCGGCGGCGGACATATCTGCGCGTCAGGATGCCTTGTGAAGGCATCACTTGAAGATGCTGAAAAGCAGCTTGTAGCAGCTGTCGAAAAGGCAATGGGTGAATAAATGAACGGGATACTCTGTATAAACAAGCCGCAGGGTTTTACATCATTTGACGTGGTGGCAAAGCTGCGCGGTATACTTAAAACAAAGAAAATAGGCCATGCCGGCACGCTCGATCCTATGGCGACAGGCGTGCTTCCGGTTTTCGTGGGAAATGCAACAAAAGCCTGCGACATAATGCCGGACAGCAGCAAGGCCTACCGTGCATCATTCAAGCTCGGTGAACAGACCGATACACAGGACTCATCCGGTACGGTGCTGAAATCTTTCGAAGTGAACTGCACGGCATCTGATATAGAAAAACTTCTGCCTGAATTTACGGGCGATATAATGCAGGTACCTCCTATGTACTCTGCGGTTTCGGTAAACGGTAAAAGGCTCTATGAACTTGCAAGACAGGGCATAGAAGTTGAACGTGAACCGAGACAGATAACAGTCTTCTCACTTGTTCTTGAGGAATATTCCGAAGAAACAAAGGAAGGCGTGTTTTACATAGAATGTTCAAAAGGAACATACATAAGAACTATAATCCACGACATCGGTATAAAGCTTGGCTGCGGCGGCATTATGACCGCACTTGTCCGTACAGTTTCAAACGGTTTTGAACTTTCGGGAACTGTTACGCTTGACGAGGTGCAGAAACTCGCGGACGAAGGAAAGGCGGAAAGTCTGCTCCTTCCGGTCGAGCGTGTTTTTGAGGAGCTGCCGGCGATATATCTTAATGCGAATGATACAAAGCTTTACAGAAACGGCGTTAAACTGTACACGAAAAAACTCAGAGTAAATCAGAAGGACGAGTCGGTGCGGTACAGGGTCTTTTCCGATGAAAAGACATTTATCGGCCTTGCATTTGTAAAGGATGACTGCTTAAGAGTATTCAAAAACTTTGCCTGATGAAGCACTGATTTATTCATAGATCAGCATTGGGCACGGGGCTTCAGTCCCGCAGTCTTCCTGTCCGGAAATACGGCGAAGACGTATTTCCGGTTTGATCAGTATTTCCCTTAAGAAAGAGGAGTTTTTTATTGGACATAAAAGATTTTTCCGGAAAAAAGACAGCCGTGGCTCTCGGTATGTTTGACGGCGTACACATAGGCCACAGAGCGGTTTTTGAAAGGGCAGAAAGCTTTGATGAACACGGCGCGGAAGCAGCCGTGTTTACATTTGACTCCGAAAGTCTCAGTGACAAGCACGGAAAAAGCTACAGGTACGTTGTTCCCAACAGCCTGAAGCTCGACATGATAAGGCAGGCGGGAATAAAGAATATCTGCTGTGCCGATTTTTCCGAGCTCAGAAATTACGAGGCTGAGGAATTTGTAAAGGTCGTGCTTGCCGGCAGAATGAATGCCGTAAAGGTAGTGTGCGGACCTGATTTCAGATTCGGCCGCGGTGCAGCCGGAAACGTTGACTCACTCAGAAAATACGGTGCGAAGTACGGGTTTGAAGTAAGTACCGTTGATCCTGTTGTGGTGGACGGAAATGTGGTTTCCTCATCACGCATAAGGGAGCTTCTTTCGGAAGGCGACGTTAAAAAGGCGAATGCGCTTCTCGGCTACAGCTATAAAATAAAACGATCCGTCGAAGACGGTAACCATATAGGAAGAACTATCGATTTTCCAACCATAAACCAGTCCTTCGAAGAAGGACAGCTCATACCGGCCTACGGTGTCTATGCGACGAGTGTGGTCATTGACGGAAAACAGTATGACGGTATCACCAATATCGGTGTGAAGCCTACTGTTGAGAAGGAGGCAAAGCCGCTTGCCGAGACACATATACTCGGATTTTCCGGTGACCTTTACGGTAAGACACTGGAAGTGAGCTTTTCTGATTTTCTGCGCCCGGAGAGAAAGTTTGATTCTCTTGATGCACTGAAAAATCAGATAAAAACGGATATTAATAAACGTCTGGCGGAATGATCCCCACCCCCTGCCGGTGCGTATGTTTTGTATGAGACGGGCTTTAAATGCCCCGACTGATTAGGAGGAATATAAATGACAAATGAAGAGTTTGCGGAGCTTTTGTTTCCGGATATAAAGAACACACCTGATTACTACGAGGAAAAGTATCCTCAGAGAGATCTTCCGGACAAGGCTGAAGTTACACTTATAGGACCAAGCCCGACAGGATTTATCCACCTCGGAAATCTGGACAGTGCCATGGCAGGTGAACGTCTCGCACACAGAAGCGGCGGCGTTTTCTATCTCCGTATCGAAGACACTGACAACAAGCGTAAGGTTGAAGGTGCTGTTGAATCAGTTATTTCATCTCTTGACTACTTCAACATCAGATTTGATGAAGGGGCTGAAGTTGACAGACAGGCAGGTGCCGTAAACTACGGACCGTTCTA
>JAGDDO010000293.1 GCA_017848205.1 Oscillospiraceae bacterium
TACCGGTATAAGCAAGCCTGTACTCGTTTCAGGTACAGACGGCGTTGGTACAAAGCTCAAGATCGCTTTCCTTATGGACAAGCATGACACAGTTGGTATCGACTGCGTTGCTATGTGTGTAAACGACGTTATCTGCTGCGGTGCAAAGCCACTCTTCTTCCTTGACTACATTGCAGTAGGCAAGAACTATCCTGAAAAGGTAGCTAACATCGTTTCAGGTGTTGCTGAAGGATGCGTACAGTCAGGTGCTGCTCTTATCGGCGGCGAAACAGCTGAAATGCCTGGTTTCTATCCTGAAGATGAATATGACCTTGCAGGTTTCACAGTTGGTGTTGTTGACAAGGACAAGATCATCAGAAACGAAACACAGAAGGCCGGCGACGTTATGATCGCTCTCAGATCAAGCGGCGTTCACTCAAACGGTTTTTCTCTTGTAAGAAAGGTCTTCACAGTAAGCGAACAGAACCTTGCACGTCACTACGGCGATCTCGGCAAGACTCTTGGCGAAACACTTCTTACACCTACAAAGATATATGTAAAGCCGATCCTTGAACTTCTTAAGACTGTTAATGTAAAGTCTATTTCACATATCACAGGCGGCGGTTTCTACGAAAACATTCCGCGTTCACTTCCTGCAGGCATTACAGCTTCTATCGAAAGATCAGCTGTTCAGGTACTTCCTATCTTTGATCTTATCGCAAAGACAGGTAATATTCCTGAAAGAGACATGTTCAATACATTCAACATGGGTGTCGGCATGATCGTTGTTGTAGACAAGAACGATGCTGACAAGGCTATAGCTGCTCTTAAGGCTGCCGGTGAAGATGCTTACATTCTCGGCGAACTTGTAAACGGCGAAGAAGGCGTAATAATCAAGTAATACGGGGGATAACTGATGAAAAATATCGTTGTTCTCGTATCAGGCGGCGGCACTAATCTTCAGGCTCTTATCGATTCTGAAGCCCGCGGTGAGATAAAAAACGGTAAGATCACCTGTGTGATCTCATCAAATCCTGAAGCCTATGCACTTGAAAGAGCTGCAAAGGCAGGAATTGCTGCAGTTGTTATTCCGAGAAAGGAATATAAGGACAGTGTGGCATACAGTAAGGCAATACTTGCAGAACTTGATAACCAGAAGGCAGATCTTATTGTTCTTGCCGGTTTCATGACAATTCTCGACAAGTGCGTTACTGAAAAGTATTCCTACAGGATAATCAACGTTCACCCGGCGCTTATCCCGTCATTCTGCGGTGAAGGCTTCTACGGACTGAAGGTCCACGAAAAAGCACTTGAATACGGTGTTAAGGTTTCAGGCGCCACTATTCACTTTGTAAACGAAGAAGCTGACGCAGGTGCGATAATTCTTCAGGGAACAGTAAACGTTGAAAATGATGACACCCCTGAAGTACTTCAGAGAAGAATAATGGAAAACGTTGAATGGAAGCTGCTCCCTAAGGCTGTTTCTCTTTTCTGTGAAGGAAGAATTTCAGTCCGTGACGGAAAAGCTTACGTTGACTGATAATAAAAGAATACATCCGGAAGTGACCGACTTCCGGATGTATCGTGTAATAAAATAACATAGGAGAAACCATACTTATGAAAATGCTCGACATTTATGAAGAACTTAAAAAGAATTCATATCCTGGCAGAGGTATAGTTATCGGCAGATCAGCTGACGGAAAGAAAGCTGCAGCTGCATACTTTATAATGGGCAGAAGCGTAAACTCACGTAACCGTGTATTTACTGCTACTAATGACGGTATCGTAACAGATGCTGCTGATCCTTCAA
>JAGDDO010000294.1 GCA_017848205.1 Oscillospiraceae bacterium
CCGAGAAGAGCAGCGATAGGTTCTTCTATAAGATAGACCTTTCTGGCACCGGCACTTACTGCTGCTTCAATAACTGCACGTCCCTCAATGTCTGTGATGAACGAAGGAACGCAGATAACTATTCTCGGCCTCAGCGGCTGACTTCCCAGAACTCTGAGAATAAAAGTCTTTATCATGTATTCAGCCATGCCGTCATCGGAAATTACTCCGTCGGCAAGAGGTCTTACTATTTTTATATAATCAGGAGTCCTGCCTATCATGTTATAGGCTTCAAGACCAACTGCCACAACTTCCTTGCGGTACATGTGATATGCCACAACAGAAGGCTCACTGAGTACAACACCGGCATTGTCTCGTGTAATGACGATGTTCGTAGTGCCAAGGTCTATTCCTATATCCACTTTTCAGTTCCTCCTTTACCGAAGTTTTGTTCCGGCTGCGGCTGCAGCAAAGACAGTTTCCGCTCCGGAATTTTTCAGAAGCCGCGCACATCGGTTTATGGTGCTTCCCGTAGTTATTACATCGTCACAGATGATTATCCTCTTTCCTGTAAGATCAGTTTCCTTTATCTTAATGGAAGTAATGTTCCGCATTCGCTGCGACTTGTTAAGATAATGCTGTGAAGAGTCTGTATCGAGCTTGATAAGCACATCAGTCACAAGCGGAATATCAAGTGCTGCGGCTATCTCACCGGCAATTATTTCAGCCTGATTGAATCCGCGTTTCCGGAACGATGCCGGAGACATGGGAACAGGCATGATCATATCAAATTCAAGTTCAGGCATTTCATTTTTCAGAATACCTGCAATAAGTTTTCCGGCGTACTCACCGAAATTTTTGTTGTTTCCGCGTTTGAGCGAAAGAACACCTTCCTTTACGAGTGTCTCGTACCTTAAAGGAACAAGAGATCTGTCACAGAAGTTCTCCTCAGAACAGATACATGTTTCAAGGCCGCATACAGGACACGCCTTTTCATACACCGTCTCAATGGACCGGTGGCATTTTCCGCATATGAGCTTGTCCCATCTGATGAAATCATCGCAGCAGGGACATCTGTTCGGGAAAACGAGATCAGCAAGGAACCGCGATACTGTGTTCATTGGCTATCTCACTTTCGATCATCTCTTTAAGGCATGTGTAACGGTAGGTCTTGCGTGCATTGTCAACCATCTGGCAGAGTTTTTTCTGCGATCCCACCACAATGAGCATTTTCTTTGCACGCGTAACTGCAGTATAGAGAAGATTACGGTAGTAAAGTTTTTCAAACCCGCCGAGTACCGGAAGAATAACTATATCAAACTCGCTGCCCTGGCTTTTGTGTACCGTAATGGCATAGGCAAGCTCGATCTGTTCGAGAAGTTCAAAGGTGTAGGTGCATATTCTTCCGTCAAAGTCAATTACCGCTATTCTGTCGGCCTTGTTTATGGCTCTTATGGTACCTATGTCACCGTTGAAAATTCCTGTTCCGTGCTCATCGTCACGGCTCCACTCAATATCGTAGTTGTTTCTGGTCTGCATGACCTTGTCACCGCAGCGGAATGTGTAGATCATGTTCTTTACTTCAGTTTTGTCCTTGGCCGGCGGATTGAGATTCTGCTGAAGGCGTTTGTTGAGTTCAATAACTCCGAGAGTGCCTTTCCTTGAAGGACAAAGTATCTGAATATCTTCAAAAGGCGAAATGCCGTACGCTTTCGGAAGTCTGGTGCTGCAGAGATCTGTTACGAAAGCAGATGCCTCGTCGAACGCAAGACGCTGGAAGAAGAAGAAATCATTGTTCTTCTGGGTCAGATCAGGATATTCACCGTTTATGATCCTGTGGGCGTTCGTTATTATACAGCTTTTCTGCGCCTGACGGAAGATCTCCTTAAGCTCGACCACCGGTATTCTGTGACTATCTATCATGTCCTTGAGAACATTTCCGGCACCGACTGAAGGAAGCTGGTCACTGTCCCCTACCATGATAAGGCGGCAGCTGATCTTCAGGGCACGCAGAAGGCTCTCGAAGAGCAGCGTGTCGACCATCGACATTTCATCGACCACAAGAACCCCGCAGTTCAGCGGATTGGATTCGTTGTGCGCAAAACGGAGCTTACCGTCCATGTCGTACTGAACTTCAAGAAGTCTGTGTATCGTCTTTGCCTCAAAGCCCATAAGGTCGGAAATACGCTTGGCTGCACGGCCTGTAGGAGCCGCTATCATAACCTTTTCGCCCTTTTTCACGTACATGGAAATTATGGCGTTGAGCGTAGTCGTCTTTCCGGTACCCGGACCGCCTGTGAGAATGAGAATTCCCTTTGAAAGGGCAGCCGAAATGGCAAGGCGCTGAAGTTTTTCGTACTTAATACCGGTAAGTGCTTCGTTGTCACTTATCATTTTTTCATAGTCATAGGTATCAGGTGACGAAAACGCCTGCATTACTCCGAGTCTTCCTGCTATGTAGCGTTCTGCATCGTAGTAGTCGGAAAGAAAAGAATAGTTTCTGTTCTTCGATTCCTTGAAGTACTCGGTAAAGTTTCCGTTCTCAACTTCAGCACTGTAGGCCGAGTCAAAGTTTTCTTCTGAAATTTTAAGATATTCACATACTTTGGCCTTAAGCTTCTCATGCGGAAGACAGGTATGGCCGTTGTTGGCATTTTCAAGCAGGACGTATGTGATCCCTGCTCTGATCCTCATAGGTGAATCGTGCGGTATTCCGACAGATTCAGCTATCTGTTCAGCTTTTGAAAACTCAAGTTCAACGCCGTACGAACAGAGTCTGTAAGGATCTGCTTCAATTATCTCCATGCTCTGAAAGCTCCATTTTTTAAAAGCCTTCATTGCATATTTCGCTTTGATCCCGAACTTTGCAAGATAGGTCATGAGCCTTCTTAAGTTAAAGATCTGCTTTAATTCGCTGGTTATACTCTCGCATTTTTTCGGTGATATTCCTCTTATGCACAGCAGCCGCTGCGGTTCGTTTTCCATTATTTCAAGAGTCCTGTCACCGAACTCGTCCACTATTTTTTTGGCAAGTGATGGTCCGATACCCTTTATTACACCGGACGAAAGGTATTTTTTTATCTGAAGAGCGGTACCCGGAAGCATTCTCTCACAGTATTCAGCCTGAAACTGCATACCGAATTTTGCATGGGTAACATAATTCCCTTCGAGCTTAAGCTTCTCGCCTTCTTCTATGTCTCCGAGCTCTCCTACGGCTGTTATGAGCTCTCCGCCTGCGTCAAGATCAAATACAACATAGCCGTTGTCTTCATTTCTGTAAAGAACATCCTCAACCACGCCCTCGATCGTTAGCGTTCTCTGCTCCAGAGTGCATACCTCCCGATAATAAATATAACCTTTTCTATTATACCAACTTTTTCACAAAAATGCAACATCAAAAAAAATCCGTAAAACTCAAGGAAACACGGGTGGAGAGATTGCGGGGCTTCGC
>JAGDDO010000295.1 GCA_017848205.1 Oscillospiraceae bacterium
GCTGTGATACGGCGCTTTATATGACGACGGTCTGTTTCAAGCTTGGTCTCGCCCGGACCTCTTGTACCGATACCGCCTCCGAGACGTGACATTTCAACGCCCATACCGGTAAGACGCGGCAGCCTGTATTTCTGAAGTGCAAGCTCGACCTGCAGTTTACCTTCGCTTGTTCTTGCCCTTGCAGCGAAAATATCGAGAATAAGCATTGTTCTGTCAATTACACGTACATCAGTAATATCTTCTATATTTCGTATCTGTGTAGCACTAAGTTCGTGATCAAAAACGATGAGTTCAGCGCCGAGATCCTTGCATATGCCTGACAGTTCCTCAAGTCTTCCGGCACCCATACAGAACCCCGGATCGAAAGCCGGCTTTTTCTGTGTTATAACTCCCACTACTTCGCCGTCAGCAGTTTTTGCAAGCTCTTCAAGCTCGGCAATGGAACTTTCTACATCATATTCTCCCGTGTCCACGGCAGCAAGTATTACTTTGGTTTTCTTTGTTTCCTGATCCATCAGTTCTCCTTTTATATTTATCGTGCATAGACGCAAACGCAGATATGCATATTGTTTTTATTATTATAAAAAACATGAACCAAATATTTCGGTTCATGTTTTTTAATCACTATTCAAAAAATCCTGAATCTGAAAAAGTCTTCTGTTCTTCTCCGTAACAGTCCGGATATATTACGCCTCTGTTGTCGTAAAACAGAATAACGGAAAACAGAACTATATACGCAACGGAATTAACAAGAACAGAAGCGTACACACGTACATTGAATACTATCGCAAAACATGCAAGCATGCATATTACTGCTGCTACAGTTGTGGCTTTCTGTAAAACCGTGTTTTCCTTTTCGATGAGCATATAGAACATAACTACTGCCGTTGAGAATACACAGTGTGAAATAATAAGTGCTTTTGAAGCCGGCGTATAGAACTCTGAAACATCGATCAGGTTGAAATCGCAGATCATAATAATAAATTCCATCAGAAAATAGACGGACATTGCGATCTTCAGCGGCAGACGACCTCTGAGTTTAACTGCATAGCCAACCACGTTCAGCAGCATAAGAAGAAAACCTGAAACTTCAATTGCATAGGCAATAGCTTCAACTACAGGTACTATGTTGCCTGTTCTGAGGTAGTAGGAATAATAGATGAGAGTTACGATGATGAACAGAACAAACATGCTGTTGGCAAGAAGACCTACCCATGTAAGTCCTCTGAAGGTTTTGATTTTGTCAAGACGGCTCAATCAGATCACCTCACATCGGGTTTTACTGATCTTCAGCTGCAAGAGCTCTCGCACCGATATCAGTACGGAAATGATGATTTTCAAATGAGATTTTCTTTACACAGCTGTATGACTGGTCAAGAGCTTCCTTAAGTGTTTTGCCTGTTGCAGTTACGTTAAGTACACGTCCGCCTGCAGTAAGGAACTTACCATCATCATACTTTGTGCCGGCATGGTAAACGAATGCGCCGCTTACCTGTCCCTTGGCATCAAGACCGTTTATTTCCTTGCCTGTTTCGTATTTCTTAGGATATCCGCCGCTTGCCATAACAACACATGCTGCAGATTCATTCTTCCATCTTACATTTACAGTATCAAGCTTGTCATCATAGATAGCCATCATGATGTCGATGATATCTGTGTCGAGAAGAGGAAGAACAACCTGTGTTTCAGGATCACCGAAACGGCAGTTGTATTCAATTACCTTAGGTCCCTTTGGTGTGATCATAAGGCCGAAGTAGAGACATCCCTTGAATGTTCTGCCTTCGTTGTTCATAGCATCTATTGTAGGTCTGAAGATAGTCTTCATGCATTCTTCAGCAACCTTGTCTGTATAGTAAGGGTTAGGAGCTACAGTTCCCATACCGCCTGTATTGAGACCCTGGTCTCCGTCAAGAGCTCTCTTGTGATCCATTGAAGAGATCATAGGCTTAAGAGTCTTTCCGTCTGTGAAACAGAGAACTGAAACTTCAGGACCTGTAAGGAATTCCTCAACAACGATCTTTGAACCGCTTGCGCCGAAGATCTTGTCTTCCATAATAGACTTTACTGCATCTTCTGCTTCCTCAAAATTCTGGGCGATTATAACGCCCTTTCCGAGTGCAAGACCGTCAGCCTTGATTACTGTCGGATATTCATTCTTTTCCTTGATATAGTTTACGGCATCGATAGCTGATGAGAAAACGTTGTATTCAGCAGTCGGAATATTGTATTTCTTCATAAGATCCTTTGAGAAGACCTTGCTGCCTTCGATGATAGCAGCTGCCTTGTTAGGACCGAAAGTAGCGAAGCCTTCCTTGTTGAGGGCATCAACCATTCCGAGAACCAGCGGATCGTCAGGTGCTACAACTACAAGATCAGCACTTACCTTCTTTGCAAGCTCAACCACACCTTCAATGTCAGTAGCCTTGATGTCGCTGAAACATTCAGCATATCTTGAAATACCGCCGTTGCCCGGTGCACAGTAGATCCTGTCAACCTTTTCGCTTTCATGTATCTTCATTACGAGGGCATGTTCGCGTCCGCCGCCGCCTATTACGAGTACATTCATGGGAATAATACCTCCTTGTTATATAAACGTATATCGCAGCTGCACAAGGTACACTGCGATATACTGATATAAAATCTGATTAGTTCAAATAGTGTTCCGGTTATCAGTGATGGAAAAGTCTTATGCCTGTGAATGCCATGGCAATGTTGTACTTGTTGCATGTCATGATAACATGATCATCTCTGATAGATCCGCCTGGTTCAGCTATGTAAGCAACACCGCTCTTCTTGGCTCTTTCGATGTTGTCGCCGAACGGGAAGAATGCGTCAGAACCGAGACAAACGTCCTTGTTCTTGGCAAGCCATTCCTTCTTCTCAGCTGGTGTGAGAACTTCAGGCTTAACCTTGAAGAGTGTCTGCCATACGCCGTCAGCAAGAACATCTTCGTATTCGTCAGAGATATAAACGTCAATTGTGTTGTCTCTGTCAGGTCTTCTGATATTGTCAACGAACTGGAGCCCCATAACCTTTGGATGCTGTCTTAACCACCAGATGTCAGCCTTGTTACCGGCAAGTCTTGTGCAGTGGATTCTTGACTGCTGACCTGCACCGATACCGATAGCCTGGCCGTTCTTAACGTAGCATACTGAGTTTGACTGTGTATACTTAAGTGTGATAAGAGCGATAACGAGATCATCCTTCTTGTCATCAGGAATGTCCTTGTTGTCTGTTACGATGTTTGTGAGCATGTCGTTGTCGATCTTAAGTTCGTTTCTTCCCTGCTCAAAAGTAACTCCGAAAACCTGCTTTGTTTCAACAGGAGCAGGAACATAGTCAGCATCGATCTTAATGATGTTGTATGTACCCTTTCTCTTTGACTTGAGGATCTCAAGAGCTTCAGGAGTATATGAAGGAGCGATGATACCGTCTGAAACTTCTCTCTGGATCATCTTTGCTGTGCATGCGTCGCATTCATCTGAAAGAGCGATGAAGTCACCGTATGAAGACATTCTGTCTGCGCCTCTTGCTCTTGCGTATGCAGCAGCCATTGGTGAAAGCTTACCGAGATCATCAACAAAGTAGATCTTTGCTTCTGTCTCAGTAAGCGGCTTGCCGATGGCAGCACCTGCTGGTGAAACGTGCTTGAATGATGTAGCTGCACAGTAACCTGTAGCTGCCTTAAGTTCCTTTACAAGCTGCCAGCCGTTGAAAGCATCAAGAAGATTGATGTAGCCCGGCTTGCCGTTAAGAACTTCGATTGGAAGATCCTTGCCGTCAGCCATGTAAACTCTTGAAGGCTTCTGGTTCGGATTACAGCCGTATTTTAAAAGCATTTCATTTGCCATTTGATTTTTCCTCCACGATCAGATCTTTTCAAATTTGTTTATGATCTTTGTTTCTTCCGCGCCTGTTGCAATGTCGATGTAACGAACGAAAAGAGAAACCTTGTTGTCAGCATTGAGAGAATTCCAGAGCTTTTCTGCAAATTCATTTATGTCATCTGGTACAGAGATCTTTTCAGGTTCGCCTTCGAAGCTCGGAAGCGGATTGCCGTCACCCATGTATGTATGGATGAAGTGACCTGTACCAGCGATCGGTGTCGCATAGTTGTATGTAAATCTTTCCACGCACGAAGGATCGCCGTCAGCAGACTTGAGAATAGACATTGAATAGTTGTACTTACCGTTTTCGATCTCCATGATACCTGAAATTCTTGGTGTGTAGTTCGGAGCATCGTCTTCGTATTCTCTTTCCCTGAGTGACTGTTCGAAAGTCTGGCCCTTAGCCATGTTATCGTAAATAGTGTCTGTCTGATCACCGTTTGTTACGATAGTGATGTTACCGAGCTTTCTTACAGGTGCGTAGATGATAAGATGCGGATCAGAGAGCTTTGAAGGATCAGCAGCTTCTGTTCTGATACCGTCATCAGTAGCTGTAAATACACGGTTGCGTGAGTTTACGCTTCTGCCCATTATAAAGTAAGCAGTAGCAGCCTTCTTTCCGTCAGCTGATCTGCCGATAACTATACCTCTGCCAGGATATGAATTCTTTTTAAGTTCTTCATAAATGTCGAGCATTTTCATAAGTATGGTTTCTCCTATTAATTTTATTACACGTACTCCCGGAGTTTTTCCGGAAGTACAAATCATTTTAAATCAGTCAGTCAACGTATGCTTTTCCGTTACGGATCGAAATACGGTCTTCACAGAAAAGTGAAACAGCCTTAGGAAGCAGCTTCCATTCTACGTTTTCCATTATTCTTCTCTGAAGCACTTCAGGTGTATCATCATTCTCTACATTTACTGTTCCCTGAAGAATGATAGCACCTGCGTCTGCTTCTTCGTTTACAAAATGGATAGTGGCACCTGAGACCTTGACACCGTATTCGAGTGCTTTTTCATGGACCTTAAGTCCGTAGAAACCTTCACCACAGAATGACGGTATAAGTGCAGGATGAACGTTTATGATCCTGTAGGAATACTTTTCAGTAACGCACTTGTCAAGAATAGTCATAAATCCTGCAAGAACTACAAGATCTGCCTTCTGGTTGTCAAGTTCTTCAAGTATTGCCTTACTGTAAGCCGCGCTGTCCTTATATTCCTTTCTCGGAATTACAACAGTGCCTATTCCTGCTTTCGCAGCCCTTTCAAGTGCATACGCTTCAGGATTAGACGAGATTACACAGGTTATCTTACCGTTTTTGATCTCACCGCGTGCCTCAGAATCAATAAGTGCCTGAAGATTTGTTCCGCCGCCTGATACGAGAACAACGATATTTTTCATCAGTTATCCCCCGTATTACTTGATAATAACGCCTTCTTCGCCGTTTACAAGTTCGCCGAGAATGTAAGCGTCTTCACCGGCAGCCTTAAGAGCAGCTATAGCCTTGTCAGCATCGTTCTTGTCTACAACAACGATCATGCCGACACCCATGTTGAATGTATTGAACATGTCTCTTTCAGGAATGTTGCCTGTCTTAGCGATAAGATCGAAGACAGGAAGAACCTGAACAGCTGATCTTTCGATCGAAGCTGTGATACCAGCTGGAAGTGAACGCGGAATGTTTTCGTAGAAACCGCCGCCTGTGATATGTGAAATAGACTTTACATTAACAGTCTTGAGAAGTTCAAGGATCGGTTTTACATAGATCTTTGTAGGTGTAAGAAGTGTTTCACCGAGAGTCTTGCCAAGATCACCGTAATGACGCGCAAGGTTCTGTTCGCTTACAGTGAATACCTTTCTTACAAGTGAAAATCCGTTTGAGTGAACGCCGCTTGATCTGAGAGCGATCATAACGTCGCCGGCCTTCTGTGTTTCGTTTCTGATGATCTTGTCCTTGTCAACAACACCAACTGTGATACCTGCAAGGTCGTATTCATCTTCAGGGTAGAAACCAGGCATTTCTGCAGTTTCACCGCCGATAAGTGCTGCACCTGACTGCACGCATCCTTCAGCAACACCTGAAACGATGTTTGCTACCTTTTCAGGATAGTTCTTGCCTACAGCAATGTAGTCAAGGAAGAAGAGAGGTTTTGCGCCGCAGCAGATAACGTCGTTTACACACATAGCAACGCAGTCGATACCAACTGTGTCATGCTTGTCCATAAGGAAAGCGATCTTGAGCTTTGTACCAACGCCGTCTGTACCTGAAACGAGTACAGGCTTGCTTATACCGGTA
>JAGDDO010000296.1 GCA_017848205.1 Oscillospiraceae bacterium
CTCAGACTACGATACAACTGTTCACTTCATCACTGAAGAAGAACTTATAAAGAACCACAGCGGAATCCCGCACGGCGGTTTCGTTATCCGCACAGGTACAACTGGTGAAAATAACCAGACAAAGCACACTGTAGAATTCAGCCTCAAGCTCGGTTCAAACCCTGAATTCACATCAAGCGTTCTTTGTGCATTTGCAAGAGCTGCTTACAGACTCAACGCTGAAGGCGTAAGCGGATGCAAGACTATATTTGATATTGCTCCTGCATATCTCTGCAAGCAGAATCCTGATGAACTCAGATCACATTTACTTTAATTTTTAGTTTTCTGTAAACTGATCAGATAAGTTAATTACTGATAACTGAAAAACATAAATGATCCGGTACGTAAAAAAATTATGCGTACCGGATTTTTTGCATTTATCCGGCGGAGAGGGTCTTTTAATCTCTCTATGTTATTTCGCAAAAGGACACTTTTGCGAAATAACAGAAGGGGTAAAACAGAAAGAATACTAGAAAGCCGGTATACCGCATATCACGGTAAAACCGGCCTTTAACAATCTTTATATTATATAGTTCTCATCTTACTGATGATCACAAATCTCATTTTTTCTTTACGCATACAGTTTATAATGAATTATAATGAAATTCCAGCAGATTTCAGGATAATTTCAGTAAAGTTCTGTTTATATATTCACAGAGCTGTTCTTTGTTATCCGGAATATTAAAATAAAAATGATCTCCGTTAAATGCAAGAGATTCAAATCTGCCGGTCGTACAGTTACGCCACTGATTAATATCTTCACCGGCATAGATTCTGTCGCCGCGGCCGTAACATACTGTAATGTCAGTATCGATCTCAGGCTTATCGAATTTAGGATGATAGTTATCAGCCATTAAAACGTCATCTCTGAGTATCGGCAGAAGCATATCAAGCATTTCTTTGTTTTCAGAAATCGATACCGGAAGTCCGCCGTATACTGAAAAAGTTCTTATAAATTCCTCGTCAGAAAGATTTGAAGCACCTGTTATGGTAAATTCCATTTCTGACTGAGGCGCCGGTCTACTGGAAAAAAACGCATGTACAGGGGAAGGGAGTCCGCATTTTTTTATTATCTTAATTGTTTCATAAGATATTATAGCTCCGAGACTGTGGCCGAAAAAAGCATAGTTTCCATTTTCAAAGATCTCTTTGTTCTTTATAAAAACATCTCCTGCGCATTTTACTGCGTCAGTAAATCTTGGTTCGGAAAGTCTGCTTCCACGTCCGGCTATCTCGATCGGAACCACCTTTATAGACGGATCAAGAAACTTTTTAAAGCTTGAATAACTTCTTGCTGAGCTGCCTGCATGCGCAAAGAAACACAGCTTTATCTCATTATGCATTTTTTACGCCTTTTTCATTGAGAATATCATACATGTCGCCAACTTTAGCTACAACTGCTACTGAAGAAAGTGCAACTGTAAGTCCGAAAGTTTCAGTAAGCTGTGTACCAAGTCCGAATACACCGAGTGAGTCAAGACAAAGATCTTCGTAAATGTCAGTTTCCTTAGTGATCTCTGAAGCGTCAACTCCAACGTAATCTGAAACTTCCTTTACAAATTCATCCCAAGAAATGTTGTTCATAATAATTTACTCCTTATAATGTTTGATACTGACACTCATAAGATTTTATCATCTGAGTGTCAGTTTGAATTACTTGTTATTCTGTTCTCTGAGGTACTTGAACTGAACCTTGCCGACATCCTTAGGGATCTCTTCAACTACGATGACCTTGTCAGGAACCTTGTATGCAGAGAGCTTTCCTTCGAAGAACTTAGCTATCTCCCCTCTTGTTATTTTCTGGTTATCTACAGTCTGAATATAAGCGATGATCTGCTGACCTATTACCGGGTGAAGATCGTCAGTTACAGCAGCTGCTTCGATCTTTTCATGTGTAAGGAGGCATGCTTCAACTTCTTCAGCGTGTACGAGATTACCGCCGCGCTTGATAATTCTCTTGCTTCTTCCGGCAAATCTTACTTTACCGTCCGGAATACGCTTAACGAGGTCACCGGTGAAGAACCAGCGTCTGCCTTCTGAATCAGTCTTAATCTTTTCAGCTGAAAGTTCCGGATTACCGTAGTAGTCAGGAATAACTGCCGTTGTGTAAATAACGAGTTCGCCCACTTCTTCTTCAGCTTCAATATTATTTCCGTTTGCGTCAGCAACGATAAAGTCTGTGAAAGGAAGCTTTCTGAAATCGCTCGGGTCTGTTCCCCTGTCCTTGTCGGAATCCCATACTACCATTGTAGCTGTTTCTGATGATCCGATAACGTTGATAACTCTGATGCCGAGTTTATCAACGAATGTGTCAGCAATTTCCTTAGGAAGTACTTCACCTGCAAAATAGCAGGCCTTTACGCTTGAAAGATCATACTTGTCGAAGTCAGGAGTAGAAAGAAGTACCTTCGCAAGTGTTGATGTGAGCTGGATAACTGTTACCTTGTATTTCTGAACTGTTTCAAGGAATGTTGCAGCGTTGAACTGCGGCTGATACATAACAGTACCGCCGTTTACTGTAGTCTGAAGGCCCATTCCGAAACCGCCCTGATGATAGAGTGTCATACCGAGCATCATAACTTCATTTTCGCTGAAGCCAAGATAAGCACCCATATCCACAGCTGCCTGATAGAAACCGTAGTAAGGGATGGAAAGCATTTTAGGTGTACCTGTGCTACCTGATGTGCACGCAAGATTCATTACGTGGTTTTCTTCCGGAACATATATTTCTGAATAATCATCAGTATATTTACTGAAGAAAACTGATGATGAAATGAATTTATCAGAATTTTCAGAATCTGCGTTTTCACCGAAGAATACTACACGTTCAACTGTGAGCTTATCAGGTTCAACTTTCTTAACTGCATCTTTTATGTTGTTTGTCTTGTACTTTTCAGCTGCAAAGCAGATCTTTACCTTTGTTGCAGGAATGAGTCGTGAAAGTTCCATTACACCGCTCTGAGGATCGATCGGTACAGGCTGTGCACCAATTCTTACAGCAGACCAGAATACAATGTACCAGTCAATGCTGTTCGGCATTATAATACCAACCTTATCATCTTTGCTGATACCGAGGTTTCTCATTCCTGAACTCATTACAGCTGTTCTGTCAAGAAAATCACTGTATGTGAGTTCGTTGTCATCGATACGAAGAAGTACCTTGTCAGGTGTCTTCGCAGCGTATTCAACATATTTGCTAAAAAAGTTTTCTTTCATTTAAACTGCCTTCCTTATTATTCTGTATATCGCCAGGCGCCCTCGCGCGTCATTTCAGTAAACTGCATGTAGACCCTGTAAGGATCGACTGAAGTAAACTTTCTGAACAGTGCAAGAGCTCTGTCAGCAAAATCCTTTAAAAAAGCGCTTTTTTCTTCAGGTGAAGCAAAGTCCTTTAAATATCTGAACTCTGCAAAAACAACTGTGTCATCTGAATTGTTCATGAACATATACTCCTCAGAAAGCATAGTCATAACAGCCGGTAAAGGCTTCTCAAGAATAACCGAAAGTTCTGAAGCGACGCTTTTTAAAAATTCTGTTTTCTCTTCCGGTGTGAATTTATAATTTGTTTTAATCTGACAAATTGGCATTTTATATCTCCGTAATTATTTTTCGAAGACGAGAGAAACGTTCTGTCCGCCGAATCCGTATGAATTTGACATTGCAGTGTTTATCTCTCTCTTCTTTGCTGTATTTGGTGTATAGTCAAGATCGAGTTCCGGATCAGGCACATCATAGTGAATAGTCGGAGGCACAATGTTCTCATTAAGTGCCTTGATTGTAACAATCCCTTCGATTACGCTTCCTGCAGCAAGAGTATGTCCTATAGCAGACTTTGTTGATGATACAGAAAGTTCATATGCATGCTTTCCGAAAAGATTTTTGATAGCCGTTGTTTCGTACTTGTCGTTGAGATAAGTAGATGTTCCGTGAGCGTTTATATAGTCTACACTGTCAGGTGAAACGCCGGCTTTTTTGAGTGCTCTTTCCATAACGATTCTCATACCTTCACCGTCTTCAAGAGGAGCAGTCATGTTTGAAGATTCACTGTAGCAGGCATAGCCTGAGAGCTTTGCATGAACCTTTGCGTTTCTCTTCTTAGCTGAAGTTTCTGATTCAAGTACTACCGTACCTGCACCTTCACCAAATATAAATCCGTCACGGTTCTTTGTAAACGGACGTGACGCAGTTTCAGGATCCGGATTTGCTGACATTGCTAGGATCTGGTTAAAGCCGCTTATATTGTCGTGTGTAACATAGTTGGAAACTCCGCCGGCAATAACCATATCATAAACTCCTGTTTCGATAAGCTGAGCGCCGAGTGCAATAGCATAACCTGAACTTGCGCAGGCGCATGAAAGATTGAAGCTTGCACCGTGAAAACCAAACTTTTCAGAAATAAGTGAAGGAGCTGAACTTGGCATTGATTTAAGAATGATGTTTGTCATCTTTTCACGTTCAGCATCCTCAAAGCCGGCATCTGCAATACCATAAATAACTGCAACTCTGTCTTTGTCATAATTTTCAAGATCGATGCCGCAGTCTTCTATAGCTTCTACTGCAGTAGCCAGAACAAGTCGTTGTGGACCTGTTACAGTGTTTAACTGTCTTCTTGTCCAGTACTTCTTGCATACAGATTCAAAACCTTCACTGTTTTTAATTTCAGCTGCAACAGTAGAGTCATGATTTTCTGTTGAAATACGTTCAATTTTACCGAAGCCGCTTTTACCTGCTAAAAGGTTATCCCAGAGCTCACCTACACTGTCCCCTAATGAGCAAACGGCCCCCATGCCTGTGATTACAACTTTTTCCATTTGTTACTCCCTCCGAATTTCAATAATTAATTTATTTACCCATCTTATTTACAATACAATTCTAATTTTCTAAAACACATAATCATTTATACTAAGGAAACAATGATTTAACCGGAAATCCGGCAAAGCCGGATTTCCGCAGGTGGGATTTGCGGGGCTTCGCCCCGGAGCCCCACGCTGATTTTTATATACTTATTACTTAAGGAGTCTTTCAGCGATGAAGTCTGAAGCTATATGCTTTACCCAGTGGAACTGTTCACCTACAGGCATTGCATGCATGATAGTTTCTTCTGAAACATATGCAGGCTTTTCGTCGATCTCAAGACCTTCCTTGTATCCTGTTGCTCTGTCAAGCATTGAAAGTGACGCGTTTCTGTCCATCCAGTTGTCATCTCCGCTGTATACAAGAAGGAAATCACAGTCAACTGTGCCTTCTTCGAGAAGCTTCATTTCATTAAAGAACTTCTGATCATCATTCGTACCATACTGTAATACAGCCCACTTACCGTGCTTCATCCAGATCGGTATAGAATCTGTGTCAGCAATACTCATGAAGAGAGGGAAAAGGCTTACAC
>JAGDDO010000297.1 GCA_017848205.1 Oscillospiraceae bacterium
ACGCTGTCAAAGCATTCACCAAGGAATTCGAGAACTTTGTCTCTTTCCGGCTTGATAACTGCACTGTCCGGTTCAAAAATAACGTTGTCCTTAAACTGAATAAAAATGTTTTTCGCGTTTTCCGAGTCGGACATATCAGTAGAACCGTCATTCGGTTTTTCCTGTTTTCCGGCATCGCCATCGCTGCCTTCTTCTCCCGCAGCCGCCTCTTCCATAGCTTCGGATGACTGCTGGAGCATTATGCTGTTGCTTAATTCATTGTCCTCAAGGTAGGTCATGATCTTTTCATACAGCTGGTCCATTGCCGAGTTGTAAACTGTTCCGTCCTGAGGGTTTTCATCTTCGAACTGACCGATGAAAACGCCGTTGCCGCCCTTTTCACCGTTAAGGTCCGATTCCTCAAAAACGACCATGTCAACTTTTTCATCACCGTTTACATTGAAGGCTGAAACAAGCGCATTCCATTTTTCCTCAACAATGGAAGACATGCTATAAAGCATTACGAAAAACGTAAGAAGCAGTGTTACCATGTCTCCATAAGTATCCATCCAGCTTCCGCCGCTTTCTTCCTCTGCCTGTTTTTTCGCCATAATAACACCCCCTGTTCCCTGCAGGAACGAATGTTTTTCTATTTTTCCTTATCCTTGCCGCCTTTTTTCTGGCCTGTCTTCGAAGGAAGAAGTCGCATAAGCTTTTCTTCAATGAACTGAGGGTTGTCACCGTCCTGAATGGACTGTACGCCTTCGCTTATTATTACCTTGCAGAGCATTTCCTCCTCATGTCTTTTCTTAAGCTTGTTGGCAACAGGCTTACCCATGAGGTTCGCCATGATAACGCCGTAGAATGTTGTAACAAGAGCAACCGCCATGTTAGCAGCAAGTGCGTCGGCATCTGACATGTTCGCGAGAAGGTTGATAAGACCGATAAGTGTACCGGCCATACCGAAAGCCGGGGCAAATTCAGCCATTTTCATGTAAAATCCCTGTGCCTGTGAGTGACGATCTTCCAGGTAGTCAAGTTCGGTCTCAAGTACCTGCTTGATCTTTTCCGGTTCGACTGAGTCGATTACAAGCATGAGTGCGTTTTTCATAAACTGATCCTCACAGCTGTTCATCTTCTCTTCAAGTGCGAGAAGTCCGTTGATTCGGGCTTCCTTGGCAAATTCGGTTATCTGTTCAATATATGCGACCGGATTGTATTTCGGAGGCATAAATACTATTTTAAGGTGCTTAGGTATATTCTTGAAAATAGATGCCGGATAGGAGATAAGCATGGCACCTATAGTACCGCCCACAACGATGGCAAGTGAACCATAGTCGATAAATCCCTTTAACTGATTAACAATAAGTGTTGTCTTACCGGTATCCGGGTCAGTACCCATCATGATACTTACGATTACAAGGGCAAAGGCAAGAACATATCCAATGATCGACAGTATATCCATAAAGCACTGTCCTCCTAATTGTTACCGTTCAGAATACCTGATAAAATACTTCTGCGATAGTCTGAAGTCAGACTAACAACCATGTCAGACGGCTCCTTTACAATATATACGTTTCCGTTTGAAAGTCTTATCGTCGTATCAGGGTTTTCCTGAATAGTCTCAATAAGATCGCAGTTGAGCACGAATTTTGTTCCGTTTAGTTTTGTAAGTGTTATCATAATATTCTGACACCCTTTATTTAGATTTTAAAAAGCACAAGAGAGGCGGCCTTGTTTTCCCCGAGTTCCGGCCGTCTCTCCCGTTTATTAAGTTTTAAAAATTATCTTATCTCTTAAGGTTGATAAGTTCTTCAAGCATTGTATCTGATACAGTGATTACACGGGACGAAGCCTGGAATCCACGCTGTGTCATGATCATGTCTGAGAATTCGTTTGAAAGGTCAACGTTAGAAGCTTCAAGTGTGGAAGCCATGATCGAACCTGTACCTTCAGTACCAGCCTCTACAACTACCGGATCACCGGAGTTAAGTGACTGCTGGAAGTAAGTGTTACCAGTCTTCTGAAGACCAGCCGGGTTAGCAAATGTAGCAAGGTCGATACGACCGAGTTCCATTACACCGTAAATATCGTGTACACCGATAAGACGACCAGCCTGATCGATAGAGATACTTGTAAGGTTAGCAACAGTCTGCTCGCCGCCTTCAGTACCACCTGTAAGCTTAAAGGAAGACTGTCCAAGTCCAAGACTTCTTGAAGGATCTGACTGCTGCATAGTTATTGCGTCGTCAAAACTAAAAGTAAATGACTCTGCATTTAATAAATCGGCAGTCACAACTGCATCACCATTGGATGTATCAAGTGTTGTCTGATTTCCATTAGCATCAGGTGGTGATGTAGTAGTAATAGAAACAGGTGTTGCAGTAGTTGGAGTACCACCTGCTGCAGCTGTTGCTGCAGCTGTTGCTGCCGCATTAGATTTAGTCATTACTTCAACAAGTGAATTTCTAAGAGTAGCAAGACTCGGGAATGAAAGAACATATGAATCAGTTGTATCAGTTCCGCCCTGTTTTACCATAAGAACATCGCCAGCACTCTTTAACTGGTCTGGAGATACAACACCTTTATAAGAACCAGCAGTTATTGTGAGTCCTGTTGTAGCATCGTAAGAAAGAGTATAATCTACTGGAGTTTCTGTCGGTGGTGTAGCAAATTTAGAATTTCTTGTATCACCAGTAAAACCTTCACCTACTGAACTAACCTTAAAGAGATTCTTTAAGCCATCATCCATA
>JAGDDO010000298.1 GCA_017848205.1 Oscillospiraceae bacterium
ACTTTTCTCAATGGCATTTAACATCGACTATTCAGTATGTATCATCGCCATGGCACTTCTTACTGGAGTTTACGTTATCCTCGGCGGATTTGCAGCTACAGCCATCAATGACTTCGTTCAGGGCATCATCATGCTCGGCGGTATCATCGCCGTTATTCTTTTCGCACTCAACGAAAAGGGTGGTTTCTCATCAGTCCTCACACAGCTCGGCGAGATCGAAGCAGGCGTTCCGAAAAACACACTCAACTCATGCTTCGGCCCTGACCCGATCAACCTTTTCGGTGTTGTAATACTCACTTCACTCGGTACATGGGGACTTCCTCAGATGGTACACAAATTCTACGCTATCAAGAGCGAAGATGCGATCAAGAAGGGAACTATCATTTCCACTATATTCGCTGTAGTCGTAGCAGGCGGTTCATACTTCCTCGGCGGTCTCGGCCGTGTTTACTGCACAGCTGACAATACAGACGGAAGCGGCAGAACATTCATCGAAAAGCTCGCCAACGGAAAGCTCGACTTCGACGCTATCGTGCCAAGCCTCCTTCAGTCATGTCTCCCTGACATCATGATCGGTCTCGTTGTAGTGCTCGTTCTTTCAGCTTCAATGTCAACACTTTCTTCACTCGTTCTCACATCAAGCTCAACAGTTACCATCGACCTTATCCGTCCTCTTACAAAGGGTAAAATGAACGAAAAGAAGGAAGTTCTCACAATGAGAGTTTTCATCGCTGTATTCCTTCTCATTTCAGTAGTTATTGCACTTAACAAGAACGCATACATTTCAACTCTCATGTCTATCTCATGGGGAGCTCTTGCCGGTGCCTTCCTTGCACCTTTTATGTACGGACTTTACAGCAAAAAGGTTACAAGAGCAGCTGTTATCGCAAGCTTCGTTTCCGGTGTAGGCATCACCGTTGTTCACATGTGCATCTTCAGCCTCGGCTTCTTCCCTGAAGCAACAAAGGCGGCAGCATCACTTAAACTCAACATGGCATCACCTATCAACGCCGGTGCTATCGCAATGATCGCAGGTCTTATCATCGTTCCGATAGTAAGCAGCTTCACAAAGAATTCAGATCAGGCTGAACTCGACAAGGCATTCGAGTGCTACAGCAAGTGATCCGGAGAACCAAAAATACTAAGGAAACACTGATTTACGGGTGGGAAGACTGAGAAGCTTCGCCCGTACCCCACGCTGATCTATGAATAAATCAGCGATTCCCTGAAAAAAAGATCCGTTTCGTATGAAATTACGAACGGATCTTTTTGTATGTAAACTTTAAGTTGCCGCACCGGATTTTCTGCGGTGGTGAAAAAATTTTTTCATGTATACCTCTGGTTTATTGTTAATTTAAATGATCTGTGATATCATATAAAAAGAAAAAACAAAGAAAGGGGACGGCAGCATGTCTTTTGCTTCAGAACTTCAGAAAATCAGAACAGAGAATAATATATCACAGGAAGGACTGGCTGAACTGCTGGGGGTATCGCGTCAGTCGGTATCCAAGTGGGAGCGCGGAAAAGGCTATCCGGAAATTGAAAAACTGATATTTATAAGTGAACGTTTCGGCGTATCGCTCGACACACTGCTCAAAAGCAGGGATGATCATCCCAGTAGTCAGAGGCGGCCTATAAGTCTTGAAAAGGACAGTTCGGATGATCCGCACATCCGGAACGGATCGGACTCCGTAAGGATCAGCTATCCGGAAAATTCGCTCGATGAGGAGATATATCCGGAAAATAAAGTCTATGCCTCAGAGAAAAACACGGCTTTTTTCGGTAACACTGTAGTGCCGGGAAATTCCGGACTCAGAGCATATACAGACAGTTCGGGATCATCATATTCTGCCGGCGGCAGTTCCGGAGGAAAAAGGAGCTTCACAGGACAGGTGTTTGACCGCATCCGCCGGAGAAGGAGACGCTTAAAACCATTTGCGAGGCGTTTTCTGCTTGCCCTTGTTATTCTGTCATATACAGTGGGAATTATCTGCTTTATTTTAGTTGCGAGCGGGTATTTTGACAGGACTGTCTACAAGACTGTCTATACTGAAAGTCCGATGGATGGTGTATACGACGGCGGATTTCCTGACCCGGATATACCATATCCGGATTTAAGATATCTTTATGATGAAGCCACAGAAACAAGATATATTTTCGACAGTCTGTATTCAGATGGTATTGTACAGGATGTGCAGAGTACCGATATAAACGAATGTATAAAACTTACCGATCCTGAAACAGGAAACACATTTTACTGTGAAAACAGTTACTATTATAACAATGCAGCTGTTTCACCTGCCGGGGAAAATTCTCATGTGTACGTGATACCGTATTTTATGCTTGCAGGAGCCGTTAACGCGGAAAACCAGCATGAATATACTGCCTGTCAGGATATAAACACTAATACATGGTACTTCGTTCCTAACATGATCTTAGAGGAATGCGAAGCGACCTTCGAAAAAGAAACCGACGCTGATGCCATTCCTGTTACTTAGAAAGCACTGATTTATTCATAAATCTGCGTTGGGCACGGGGCGAAGTCCCGCAATCTCCCCCTGATTTAATCAGTGTTTCCCTTAAATTGTATTTTTATATATAAACACGCAAATGCATTTCATAAAATATGTACATTCAGTACTGTTGAAACAGTGCGTTTTGTATGGTATAATTAGTATAGTGAACGCAAACAGGTATTTACGTTCACTATACTAATTTTTTTATTAAAGTTATCAATATTCTTAAGGTGAAAGGGAAAGAATTGATGTTGACTGATATCGAAATCGCTCAGGGAGCAAAAATGAAAAAAATCACTGATATCGCGGCCGGGATCGGTCTTGATACCGATGATATCGAACAGTACGGGCAGTACAAGGCTAAGCTTTCAGAATCTGTTTACAGGAAGTATGAAAATGCTCCTGACGGAAAACTGATACTTGTAACAGCGATCAATCCTACTCCGGCAGGCGAAGGAAAGACTACTGTAAGTGTCGGCCTTGCTCAGGCAATGGCGAAGATCGGAAAGAAAGCCATGCTCGCTCTCAGGGAGCCTTCACTCGGACCGGTGTTCGGAATAAAGGGCGGTGCTGCCGGCGGCGGATACTCACAGGTAGTTCCTATGGAGGACATAAACCTTCATTTTACAGGTGACATGCACGCTATCACTGCTGCAAACAACCTGATCTGCGCTATGATCGATAATCATATCCATCAGGGAAATGAACTGAGGATCGACTGCAGAAGAATAATCTTCAGACGCTGCCTCGACATGAACGACAGAGCACTCAGAAACACAGTTGTCGGACTCGGCGGAAAGATCAACGGATTCCCGCGCGAAGACGGATTCCAGATAACAGTTGCTTCTGAAGTAATGGCTATCCTCTGTCTCGCTTCTTCACTCGATGACCTTAAGAAAAGAATAGGAAACATTCTTGTTGCGTATGACCTCGACGGAAATCCGGTCTTTGCAAGACAACTTGGCGTTCAGGGGGCAGCAACTGCACTCCTTAAAGATGCGCTCAAGCCGAATCTCGTTCAGACACTTGAAAACAATCCTGTTTTCATCCACGGCGGTCCTTTCGCAAATATAGCACACGGATGCAATTCCGTACGTGCCACAAAGCTTGCACTTAAGCTCGGTGACTACTGCATAACTGAAGCAGGGTTCGGTTCCGATCTCGGCGCTGAAAAGTTCTTCGACATCAAGTGCCGCTTTGCCGGAATAAAGCCGTCATGCGTTGTAATGGTCGCTACTATCCGTGCTCTCAAATACAACGGCGGAGTACCTAAGACAGAACTTACAGCCGAAAACGTTGAAGCTCTGAAAAATGGTATCGTAAACTTAAAGACTCACATTGAAAACATGAAGAAATTCGGCGTTCCTGTTGTTGTTGCCATCAACCGCTTCCACACAGACACGGATGCTGAAATAGCTGTAATAGAAGAAACATGCCGCGAAATGAATGTTGAAGTATCTCTTACCGAGATATTTGCCAAGGGCGGCGAAGGCGGAAAGGATCTTGCTGAAAAGGTTTGCTCCACTGTCGAAAAGGCTGAAAAGAACGGCGAGATAAACTTTGCACCTATCTACGATGAAAAGCTTCCTGTCAAGGAGAAGCTTGAAATAATTGCACGCGAGATCTACCGTGCGGACGGCGTTATCTTTACCGCACAGGCTGAAAAGTCACTTAAGGAGATCGAAAAGCTCGGACTTGCAGATATTCCTGTGTGCGTAGCCAAGACACAGTATTCACTTTCCGACGATCCTTCTCTTCTCGGAAAGCCGGAAAACTTCAAGATCACAGTCCGTGACCTTAAGGTTTCATCAGGTGCCGGATTTATCGTGGCCTACACAGGTGACATCATGACTATGCCGGGACTTCCGAAGCAGCCTGCAGCTCTTAAGATCGACTGCGACAACGACGGAAACATTACAGGACTTTTCTGATATGATAAAGTTTGAAACTCATTCTCCGGAGGAGACAATAGAGCTTGCTGAGAAAATAGGCGCTCTTCTCCGTCCGGGAGACATAATAGCCTTTAAGGGCGGGCTCGGTGCAGGAAAGACTACATTCACAAGAGGACTTGCCATTGGTGCAGGTCTTGACGATGAAGTTGCTTCACCTACATTTGCCCTTGTAAATGAATATCACGGACCTCTCGACATCTATCATTTTGACATGTACCGCATCGGGGGACCGGATGACCTTGAAACTACAGGATTTTTCGACTATCCGATGGAGGACAGCGTTTTCATTATCGAGTGGTCGGAAAACATCATCGATGTGCTTCCCGAAAAGCTTATTTCGATAGAGATAATACGCACCGGTGACGAGTCACGCGAAATAATCATCGATGGAGGAGATCGGTTTGCAGATATTAGGAATTGACACATCAGGTAAAAACGCTTCCGTTGCCGTACTGAATGACGGTGAGCTCAGAGCTCAGTATTTCCTGCAGACCAGAATGACTCACTCACAGGTGATACTTCCGCTGTGTGAGAAAATGCTTGCAGATCTCGGCATTGGTGCAAAGGATATCGACAGATTTGCCGTTGCTGCAGGACCGGGTTCCTACACAGGACTCAGGATCGGCATTTCGGCTGTCAAGGCTCTTGCCTTCGAACTCGGAAAGAAGTGTAACGGAATATCAACACTTGAAGCGATTGCATACAATTTTGCAGGTGCAGCCGACTGTTACGTATGTTCTGTTATGAAAGCAAGACTCGACATACTTTACTGTGCGTTTTTCAGAGTAAGCGGAAATGAAGTGTCGCGCGTCATGGAAGATACCATGATGACAAAGGCTGAACTTTCTGAAAAACTCAAAGATTTTGACGGAAAGATAATAGCCGCAGGCGATGCGGCAGCCGATTTTGTTTCATATGCAGCCGACGAACAGATAGCTCTCGCTCCGGCGCATCTGAGATATCAGCTTGCAGCGGGAATATGCATGAGTGCTGCGGAAAAGGAAGGCAGCGATCCTGATGAGATCGATGCACTTTATATGCAGATAACAAAGGCTGAAAAGGATCTGCTTGAAAAAAACTGATCTTTTATGCGGATTTACGCCGGAGCTCATTCCGGTAAAAAGGGTTATCATGTATCTGTCACAGAAAATTCAGCAAATGATTATAAAATAGTTGTTGATTTTTTATAATATTAGTGTTATAATTTAATCATTATTTCCATTGTCCACAGTTTACGGTTTTACTGTATCTGCGGACGTATATTTTTTATGAAAACGGAGGAACTGCGATGATAGCAATAGGATGCGATCATGCTGCTGTAGAACTTAAAAACGAGATAGTGAATTTCCTTAAGGAAAAGAACATAGAAGTAACCGACTGCGGTATTAAAGCCGGAGAAAAATGTGATTATCCTGATATGGCTGAAAAAGTATGCGGAATGATCACCTCAGGCAAGGCGGAAAAGGGAATTTTAGTGTGCGGCACAGGTATCGGAATGTCGATAGCTGCCAATAAAATAAAGGGCATTCGTGCAGCATGCTGTTCAGATCATTTCTCAGCCAAGTACACAAGACTTCACAACGACGCAAACGTACTCTGCATGGGTGCGAGGGTTATCGGACCTGGTCTTGCGCTTGAACTTGCTGATCTTTTCATAAACACTGAGTTTGAGGGCGGCCGTCACCAGAGAAGAGTCGACCTTATTACAAAACTCGAGGAAAAATAATTTCCCAAAAGGCCTTTTAAGAAGAATATTTACAGCCTTTCACGGCTGTTCAGTAAATACAAAGGAGGAAAAGCTGCCATGTATAAAAACGTAAAAATAATCGAACACCCACTCGTACAGCATAAACTTTCACTTCTCAGAGACAAGACTACAGGTTCCAAGGAATTCAGGGAACTCATTGCGGAAACTGCAACACTTATGTGCTACGAAGCTACAAGAGATCTTCCGCTTAAGGAAGTTGAGATATCAACTCCTCTTGCAACATCAAAGTCAAAGATAATCTCAGGCAGAAAGCTTGCTTTCATCCCGATCCTCAGAGCAGGTCTCGGAATGGCTGAAGGTGCTATGTCTCTCGTTCCTGCAGCCAAGATAGGTCACATAGGTACATTCCGTAATCCGGAAACACTTGAATCTGTTCTTTACTACAGCAAGCTTCCGGAAGATATCAACGAACGTGATGCGATCATTCTTGATCCGATGCTTGCAACAGGTGCTTCAGCGTGCGTAGCGATAGACGAACTTAAGAAGAAAGATGCAAAGAGCATAAAGCTCATGTGTATCATTGCTTCACCGGAAGGACTTGAAAAGGTAGCAACACTTCACCCTGAAGTTGAGATCTACTGCTGTGCAGTGGACGAGCGCCTTGATGAACACAAGTACATCATTCCTGGTCTCGGCGACGCAGGCGACCGTATTTTCGGTACAAGATGATCATAAACCAGTAAAAGCAGAACGTTCGGCAGACCCATGTCCGCCGGACGTTTTTTTAAAAGGAGAGAAACATTATGAATACGAATGAGAAAATAGCAACATGGCAGAAATGGATCGACGAATCGGAAAACACAGTATTTTTCGGCGGAGCCGGAGTGTCGACGGAAAGCGGAATACCGGACTTCAGAAGCGTTGACGGACTCTACAGCCAGAAGTACGACTATCCGCCGGAGGAAATAATAAGTCATGAATTCTTCTACGCAAAAACCGAGGAATTCTACAGGTTCTACCGCGACAAACTTCTTGCTCCGGATGTAAAGCCGAACAAAGCTCATCTTAAACTTGCAGAGCTTGAAGCCGCAGGGAAGCTGAGTGCTGTCATAACACAGAACATCGACGGCCTTCACCAGATGGCAGGAAGCAAAAAGGTTTTCGAACTTCACGGTGCGGTAAGCAGAAACTTCTGTCTCGAATGCGGAAAGAGGTTTGACGCAGAGTATATAATGGAACACAAACCGGTACCGAAATGCAGCTGCGGCGGCCTTATTAAGCCGGATGTTGTCCTCTACAACGAAGGACTTGATGACAACATAGTAAGCGGAGCAATAAAAGCACTTTCCGGCGCGTCACTTCTTATCGTCGGAGGAACATCACTGGTAGTCTACCCGGCAGCCGGACTTTTACGCTACTTCCGCGGAAGTCACATAGTTCTCATCAACAAATCGGCAACAGCATTCGACAAAAACTGCGACCTCGTCTTCAACGACTCCATCGGCGCAGTTCTTGATCAGATCAAAGCCTGATATATCAGAACAGATCCACCATACTGTCAAGATAAATTTCTTCACGTACTGTAAGCTGGTATTCAGGTTTTGTAAGATAGTACAGTAAAAATTCCAGTACAACGGCACTTCCGAGACT
>JAGDDO010000299.1 GCA_017848205.1 Oscillospiraceae bacterium
AAAAGCCACCGGATATATACATAAAAATATTCTATTTTCATATAAAAATACAAAGGACAAAAATATACAAAAACAAAAAAACATTTTTTCCCGTAAACAGCAGCTTGGTCATGAGCTGCTGTTTTTATTATGCACTGTATTTTCAAGCAGATTGTTTCCGAAGAAATTATACTTTTTCTTGTACTCATTAGGTGTGGTACCGGTATATTTCTTGAAAACCTTGATAAAGTAACTCTGAGTACTGAAATTAAGGATATTGCTTATCTCAAGTATTGAACTTCCGGAATATCTGATCATATCAGCTGCTACTTCAACTTTTTTAATGGTCACATATTCACTGAAAGTCACTCCGAGTTCAGACTTGAAAAGCCTTGAAAAATACGGCAGACTAAGATTAAGATAATCGACAACATCCTGCATTTTTATCTTGTCATGAAGATGTTCACTGATATAGTCGATCGCTCTTATGACCTGCTTTGAATAAACTCTGGTATTTCTTACGGTACGCATTCGTTTGGTAAATCCGGTTATCATCTGGTCATGCATATCATGTACTTCCGCCTCAGTTGTACATGTATCCGCCTTCATGATATAGACATCACTGAGGTTATATGCCTCCTCAGGTGTCATTCCGCTGCTTATGCAGAATCTTGTGATCATGGCTACGGAAACAACAAAGTGATACTTAAGATTTCTTAACGGATCCTTTGAAAGATTACCGTATCCGCCGCTGCACAAAGGAGTGGCAAGAAGCTTTACTTTTTCAAGATCACCGGTACAAATACTTTCATAAAATGCGATTTCCCTGTCAAAAGATGCATGTTCGAAGTTTTCTTCCCTCTGGGCAAACAGATGCTCAAACATTCGTTTATTGGTTGCGTTATCATCCCCGGATGAATTGTTTATCATGGAATCCCTCCCTGTTTCTCAGATTTGCCGAGATCAAATCAATGTTTCTTTATATTATATAATAACAGAACAATTTTTTCAATATAGAACCCTGAAATTTCATCAGATTGATCAATAAAAAATGAATTTCAAAAAGAAATGTTAATAAATTAATATACAGGCATATATTAATGATATACTTTTTATCGGTTATAATATATAATGAATTCTGATAATGATAAAGTACGACTCGAATATTAAAGCAGTATAATACACACAAATAATCTCAGGAGTTGATAACATGGCTAAAGTAAAAAAACTTGAAGGATTCATGAAGGGAATCAACCTCGGCGGCTGGATCTCACAGGGCGAAAAAGATCCGGAATACATTAAGAATTTTATCACTGAAGATGATATCAGAAGAATTGCATCATGGAAGGTAGACCATGTACGCCTTCCTGTTGACTTTGACATTATACAGGACGAAAATGAAAACCCGATCGAACTCGGACACCAGTGCATAGAAAACTGTATCGCATGGTGCAGAAAATACGGACTCAATCTCGTGCTCGACGTTCACAAGGCTGACGGCTATGTTTTCGATGCCTACAAGGGTTCTGAATTTTTCAACGACGAAAAACTTCAGGAAAAGTTCTACCGCCTCTGGGACGATCTTGCAAGAAGATACAGCAAACACAAGGACATGATAATTCTTGAGCTTCTCAACGAAGTAGTTGATCCTAATGTTGCTAAACAGTGGAACGAGATCGCTGCAAAGGCTATAAAGGTAATAAGAAATATCTCACCTGACGTTCGCATTATTGTCGGAGGTGTTGAAAACAATGCCATCACTTCAGTAAAACTCCTCGATCCTCCGGCAGATGAAAATATAATCTATACTTTCCACTGCTACGAACCGCTTATCTATACTCACCAGGGTGCGTACTGGATCGATACAATGGATGTAAACTTCCGCATTTCCTATCCGGGACCGTTTGACGAATATCTTAAAGCATCAAAGGAACAGCTTGGTGAAAAGGCCGGTTTCCTCTTCGATGAAAAGTTCGGTTTCACGGAAATAGGAACAGACTTTTTTGAAAAATTCTTTAAGGAAGCAATTGAGGTCGCTGCCGAAAGAAACGTAACTCTTTACTGCGGCGAATACGGAGTTATCGACCGTGCAGATCCTAAGGAATCGATCAAATGGTACCGCGACATTCAGTCCGTATTCGAAAAATACGGTATCGGACGTGCTGCATGGACATACAAGGAAAAGGATTTTGGTCTTATAGGCCCTGCTTATGACGATATCAGAGACGAGATAATCGCCCTTCTTTAATCAGTATTCCCATATTTGACGGATTTTCACTTACTGCCGGAAACGTACTGCGTTTCCGGCAGTATTTTTATAAAAAATTATTCTTTTTACGGTGATAAATGTATTGAAATATTATTAAAAACTTGCTATAATAGTAGTAAGTTTTAAAAATCACGATGAGGTATAGAGATGGCAAGAATTATTTCAGTTATTACTCAGAAAGGCGGAGTCGGCAAGACTACCACGGTAAATGCTCTGGCAGCCACTTTAAATAAATTAGGAAGGCGCGTCCTCGCCATAGATATGGACCCTCAGGGCAATCTTTCATTCAGCCTTGGTGCCGAAACTGAAGACGTCCGTACTATTTATGATGTAATCAGGAAAGAAATGAATGCTCTTGACTGCATACAGCGCTGCAATACTTCTGACGTTATACCATCTGACATCCTTCTCAGCTCCATCGAACTGGACTATACCGGAAAAAACAGAGAATTCCTTCTCAGAGAAGCTCTCGGTGATGTAAAGAATCTTTACGACTACATTCTCATCGATTCACCGCCAAGTCTCGGCGTTCTTACAGTTAACGCCCTTGCGGCAAGCAAATACGTCATCATGCCGATGCTTCCGGACATTTTCAGCCTTCAGGGAATTGCAAAGGTTTACGACGTTATCGAGCACGTAAGACTAACATGTAACCCTAAACTTGAGATAGGCGGAGTTCTCGTTAACCGTTACAACAAACGTTCAAAACTACACAAGGAAGTTATGGGAACAGCTCAGCTGGTATCAAGAAAACTCAGTATTCCTGTTTTCAGAACAGCAATAAGAAACAGTCCCGCTATTTCAGAAGCACAGTCACTTCAGTGTGACATAACCGAATACAACCGCAGAGTAGCTGCGATAAGAGATTTCAAGGCACTTACAGAAGAACTGATCGAACGAGGTATCCTATAGTATCAAGACGGAGGCAGTTATGACAAACACAAGGAGAACAAAAAGAAATATAAACAAGGAACTTATGTTCAGCAAAATAATGCCTACCTACTCCACAAGTACTTTCAATGAGTATTATCAGAACAGTACGGAAGCAAGGGGTCCGAGAGGCAGTGAACCGGATACTTTCAAAATACGCGAAAAGGTACTCGACGCACTCAAGGACAGAGTACCTATGCAGGACGATGAGCTTGATCTTCCTCCTGTAAGGAACAGTGAACCGGAATTCCCGAACGGAACATACCGTCAGGCTTATCAGAACTATCATCAGAACCGTGACCAGATACAGCAGTCACAGCCTTATCAGAGCACACGCGTATTCCCTGTTCAAAACCAGATTCAGCTTACACAGGAAGTACCTGTCCAGCGCCAGATGCAGTTCACACAGGAAGCACCTGTTCAGCGTGAAACATCTGCAGCGACTCAGCCTGCTGTGATAAACAGTGACGAACCGCGTTACATCAATGTCACAGAAGAAGTTCTTTACTCAAAGCTTAACGAGATGATAGCAAAATTCAAATGCTGCAGCTGCGAAAAATGCAGACAGCACATCGTTCTTCAGGTTCTCAACAGTGTAAAACCTGAGTACGTATACAAAAAGCCTTCCGAAGTGAAGAAACTTATAGCTGAAAACAACTATGTTGATATAAATCAGCCGGTTATCAGGGCTATTCTCGAAACAAAGTCCAATCCGCCGCATAAAAAATAATTGTAAAAAGTCACAAATGTCCTTATGGATTTTTGTGACTTTTCGGTCTTTAATTCCTATGATTTCTGACGAAAAATATAGTGTACGACGAGTATGGCTTGCTATAACTGCGTCCGTATAATATAAAGTGCAAAGGATTGCACTATAACGGGGAGGGAAATCCATGGAAATAAACGATACTACCAAGATCAGCTCTTTCTATCCGAAATCTGAAGTCAAAAGTGTCAGAAAGTCTGCTAAAACTTCAGACACATCTGCCGTAAGTACAGGCGCTCAGGAATCCGGAATTTCTGCAATGCAGAAGCAGGATACGTTTGTGAGGCAGGAAAGTGTTTCAGCTACTGACACCGGTATCTACTCAAAGGAGTCAATAACAAGGACCATTGAGGAACTGGAAGATCAGAGAACCCAGGCTTTTGTATCTATGATCGAAAAAATGTTCCAGTCACAGAGCAATTCCGAGTTTCTTTCAGTAGGTGACATTACGAAGAACATTTCTCTTCACTTCAGCACTGAGGATATCGAAGCAGCAAAGGAATCCATCTCTGACGGCGGTTTCTACTCTGTCGATGCTGTAGCAACAAGGATAATGGACATGGCAATGTCGCTTGCAGGAGACGATCCTGAAAAAATATCCGTGATGCGCGATGCAGTTACAAAGGGATTTGGTAAAGCAGCAGAAACCCTTCATCTGAAAGAGGACGATATGCCTGACATTACCAAGGACACCCTTGCAGAAGTTATGAAACGTTTCGACGACTGGGAGGAATCCTACAAGAAGACCGAAGAGACTGTCTGATCAGGATTATTTCCGGCTCAAACTAAAATATGTTCAGATTAACTGTTCATATTTTAGCATCAGAAATTAGCTGTATTATTACAATACAGCTAATTTTTTGTCCGTTTAAAAATTCCGCCCCACTCCGTTCAGGAATGGGGCATTTTAAGGAGAACATAACTTGAAACCTGAATATATACACGAACCGACTGATCTGCAGTGCGGTCAGGCTGTCCTTGCCATGCTCGCTGGCATCACTGTTGATGAAATCATCTCATTTCTTGACAACGACCGCGAGACAACACTTAAGGAAATGAAGAAAGCAGCCGCTCACTACGGGCTTGAAATGAGTCCTCACAGAATCGAAGTTCACGACAGAACAGAACTGCCTGAGACCTGCATACTCAGTCTTGAAACGCCCCGCTGCTGGCACTGGTCGCTTTACAGCGAAGGCGTATTCTACGATCCGGAACACGGCGTAATGGACGACTTTCCGGAAGCAAACAGAAAATACTACTGGGAGATAAAAATCAAATGAAAGATGAACTCACAAAACGAAGGTTCGAAGACCTGGCAGACAAGGCATTCAAAAGCAATCACTACACTTTTACGTCTTTTCTGACCGAGGCCGAGCTTTCCGAATTCTATACTATAAAGCACCTGTCCCCTTCCTCATATACGATATGGGGCGGCAGAGAAAACGCCGACAGAGTTATGATACGCTTCGGAAACCCTGAAGAACTTGGCTACACCGAGGAGTTTCCGATAAAATGCGTTGCCATTGAACCGCTGTCGAAGAAATTCGCCGAGGAACTTACACACCGTGACTTTCTGGGATGTCTTATGAATCTCGGTATAAAGCGCTCGGAAACCGGCGACATTATTGTGAACGAAAAAGCTGCATATGTCTTCTGCACTGAAAAAATGGCAGAGTACATATGCAGCGAAATAACCCGTGTGCGTCATACCGTCGTCTCATGCAGAATAACTGAAGAACTGCCTGAAAGCTCCGGTTCAGAACCCACCTCACTTGAAATACAGGCCGCTTCCGAGCGTATCGACGGAGTTATCTCGAAGGTTTTCCACCTTTCGAGAAGCAATTGTTCAGAACTCTTCCGCGAAAAGAAGATCTTCGTAAACGGCAGACTTAACGAAAACAGCAGTTACCTTCTCAAAGAAGATGACAAGGTATCCGTCCGCGGTTTCGGAAAGTTTATTTTCAAGGGCATAAGCGGTACTACACGTAAAGGAAACAAGATCATAACCATCGAAAAATTCTGATATACGAAATGAATATCACAAACAGCAGTCAGGGCATCCGGTACGTATTTACGCATACCGGATGCCCTGACTTTTTTCAGATATTTTCAAGTATTTTTTCAGTCATCTCCGTGCAGCTCAGTGCATTTCCACCGGATGTTCCAAGAAGGTCAGCAGTTCTGAAACCTTTTCCGAGAACTGTATCAACGGCATTTTCAATGCAGTCTGCTTCACCGGCAAGGCCGAATGAGTAACGCAGCATCATGGCTGCTGAAAGGATCGTTGCTATCGGATTTGCTTTGTTCTGACCGGCGATATCCGGTGCGGAGCCGTGTATCGGTTCGTACATGCCGCGCTTTGTGCTTCCGAGTGAAGCTGATGCCAGCATACCGATGGAACCGGTTATCTGGGATGCTTCATCGGAAAGGATGTCACCGAACATGTTTGAAGTAACTATTACGTCAAACTGACCGGGA
>JAGDDO010000029.1 GCA_017848205.1 Oscillospiraceae bacterium
CCGAAAGGCTTTGAACCGTGTGCCATTTTTGAAAGATGAGCGGAAATGCTCCTTCTGTTGTTAAGTCCGGTCAGATAATCGGTAAGTGCTTCCTTTTCTCTTCTGGTTATCTGATTGTGGATGATTATAACAGCTATCAGACAAACGCACATGGTCGTAAGTCCCGGAACGACATCACGGTTGTTGTTTTTAAGCATATGCATTACCGATGCTATAATTGTGAACGCCGGAAGCAGATGAGCCAGTACACGTGCGCTTTTATGCTGCATACTTGCATATGCTATGCATATGAGCATCTGTAACGATGTAAGAACACCTTTGAAACTCGATGTAAAGAACGGATTATTAAGATAAGCAATTCTGTCAGATGCTATTTTGGTGTTTGTGAAAGAAATAAGCAGAAATAAACAAAGATAAGCAATAAACAGCGAGATGGTAATTATGATACTGCTGCATTTAGGCTTGTTTCTGTTTTCCAAAAGATCAGTTCTCCTTTTTTGTGAAGAAAATATAAAATACCGTAATACAAACCCCGCATATCCCTTTATAATCCAATCACTTCAATTATAATCTAAAAACTGTAAGAAATCAAGCTAAAACCCGCTTAAATAAAGGATTTCGGTGATGTAGCCAAATATTCGTATGTTACGGGGCATATTATATACCGGATAAGCGAAACGATTATCACATCAAAGACACGAAAAAGGCACATATGTATTATTTTAAGCATTATGCAGTCATAAATAATTCAGCATTGCCATAAATTTGTTTACTCTTATCATTGAAAACCTGCCATATTAAGTGGTATAATATCAAAGGTCGTCTGTTATCACTGCATGCGGCTTTTTCCTTGCCCCCGGCTTCTTTAAAAAGAAGATATGGGGGAATTTTTGAGGGTAAAATCAGACCGCTTACAGTGTAGACATATACGTTTACAATATTACAGAAAAGGATGTATCAAATGCTGAAAAAGTATTTCTCTGACCTGAAAAAAGAGTTTTCAGGTTACAACGGAAAAAAACTGTCCGCAGACCTCATGTCCGGTCTTACGGTTGCAGCCGTTGCCCTTCCTCTCGCCCTTGCGTTTGGTGTAAGTTCCGGTGCTGACGCAGCTTCCGGCCTTGTTACTGCCATTATTGCCGGTATCGTTATCGGTCTGCTCGGCGGTGCTTCGTACCAGATCTCAGGACCTACAGGAGCCATGGCAGCTATTCTTCTTTCGCTTTCTGCCAAGAACGGTGTTGAAGGCGTTCTCTTTGCCGGATTCCTTTCAGGTATCATTCTTATTCTTGCGGCTCTCTTAAAGATCGGCAAGCTCGTTTCCTACATTCCTGCGCCGGTAATCACAGGCTTTACTTCCGGTATTGCAGTAATTATCGCACTCGGACAGATCGACAATTTCTTCGGTACACATTCCGAAGGTTCAAGTGCCATTGAAAAGCTTGTTTCATACGGAAGACTCGGATTTAAGCCTGATCTTTACACAGTAATGTTCGGCGCTCTTGTTGTTCTTCTTATGATCATTTATCCTAAGAAGCTTAATGCAAAGTTCCCTGCTTCACTTGCTTCCATCATCGTTGCTCTCGTGGTTGAACTCATCTTCAAATTTGACGTTAAGCAGGTAGGCGACATTCCTAAGTCTCTCATGCTCGACACAAGACTTGATCCTGCATCCATCGTTTCCAACTTCTCAGATCTTAAGGCATTCAAGGATACTTATCTTTCACCTGCAGTTTCAGTTGCTGCTCTCGGCATGATCGAAAGTCTTCTCTGCGGTGCTTCTGCAGGCAAGATGAAGAACGAAAAGATCGATGCACAGCGTGAACTTATCGCACAGGGTGTGGGCAATATGCTCATTCCGTTCTTCGGCGGTGTTCCGGCAACAGCAGCTATCGCACGTACAAGCGTTGCAATCAAGTCAGGCGGAAATACAAGACTCGTAAGCGTGTTCCATTCACTCACACTCATTGCTTCAATGCTCATTCTCGGACCTGTAATGTCACAGATCCCGCTTGCTGCTCTCGCAGGTGTTCTCATGGTAACAGCATGGAGAATGAATGAATGGCCGGCTATCAAGAACATTTTTAACAAGAAACTCAAGAACTCAGCACTTCAGTACATCATCACAATGCTCGCAACAGTTGTTTTCGACCTTACAAAGGCTATTGCGATCGGTATCATTCTTTCAATGCTCATCTTCATCCTCAAGAACTGTGAGCTCCGCATCGACATCAGCAATGTTGACAAGAAGAGGCTTGCAGATGCAGGCCACGAGCTCGTAAGCCCTCTCAAGCACACAAAGCTTGTTTACCTTGCAGGTCCTATGTTCTTCGGTACACAGGATAAGCTTACAGACTGCCTTTCACAGCTCGAAAACTCAAAGGCTATCGTGTTC
>JAGDDO010000030.1 GCA_017848205.1 Oscillospiraceae bacterium
CTTCGTCCGGTTCCTCAATGGACTTTGAGTAGTTTGCGTACCAGAAATCGAACTCATCTGTCAGGCGCTTCTTTTCAAGATAAAGCACCGGGAAATTCTTGTTTGAGTAAAGCATTGAATAGTAACCGGCGTTTCTCATTCCGTCAAGAAACGCGTAAATAATATCGGTACAAAGCTTTCTGTCCTTTGTCATCGGATCGTTTTCAAGGTCGTAGAAACAGCGGTACTCAAAGTCGTAAACCACCGGAAATTCCAGTTGATACGGTTCGATGGTCTTAATACACGCCTCCACCTCAGCTGCAACTGACTCAACATCTCTTGCCGATGAGAACCAGTATATTCCGCACTGTATCCCTTCATTCTTAGCCCCTGTTATGTTCTGCAGAAACTTTGGTTCGACCTCGGTCCCCTCGCCTGCCTTTATCATTACAAACTCAACGCCTGCATTCTTTACCATTTCCCAGTCAACATCTCCCTGCCATTTTGAAACGTCGATACCATGCTGCACCTTCATAGGAACCGAAAGATCCTCATGAGTTCCGAAAGTGAGCAGCCAGTCATTCATCCTGCCTATCACTTCAGCTGCGGGAATATCACCGCCGGGAACTTTCGCGGCAGCCTTCCAGTTCGTTACCGGAAAGCCTTCCTTTGTACCTATAACGTTCTGCTTCAGATGTATCTGATCAAGAACATTTACAAGGCCGTCACCGTTCAGGTCACCGTAAACCGAAGATGTCGCAGCACTGACCGCAGTAAAGCTGCTTATAACGCTTAACATTGCCGCGGCACATGCTGCCGTCATCATGAATGCCGAAAATTTTCTTCTCATTTCCATACTTCTCCCGAATTTAAGTTTCATAAAAAATTATAGTGAACGCCGGAACAGTTCTGACGTTCACTATGATCAGTTCTTTTAAGTTGCCCTGCCGGTCTGAAAACCGGCTGATTTAGTTTTTATCAGTGCAGGCGTACACCTGTACTGCTGTATATACCGGGTTATCAGTAGCCTAACTTTTCACCGACGATAATAACCTTGATTCTGTCCTTTTCTCTCTGATGTCCTGTGATAAGGTAATCACAGCAGATCCTTGCGTCAGATGAACATCCTTCTGTAATATTGCTTATACCGTTTGGCTGAGCCTGGCAGCATCCTCTTTCGTAGCAGTATGTAGCACAGGTGAGACGCTGTGTATTTGCCGGAGCAGCTGTGGACTTTACTCTGTTTACTGCTTCGTCAAGATTATTTACGATCTTGTTGTAGCCGACAACAACGATAACTGACTTAGGTCCGTAGCAAATGGCAGCAACACGGTTGCCTCGTCCGTCAACGTTGAAAAGTTCACCGTTTTCAGTAACTGCATTTGCACTTGTGATGTATGCGTCAGCAGTAAATGAAGCACGGTAGAGCTGGTCGATCTTGTCGTGGTCTATTGCAGCCTTGTCAAGATATTTGTACTTGTCAGTTCTGAGATGATCGATAACGCCGCATTCCTCAAGTGTAACAGATCCGCCTGTTGCAACAACGTCACCGTTTTTAAGAAGGTTACTGATTATAGTAAGTACTTCCACCTTTGACTCAGCGTAGTGAAATTCCATATTGTTTCTCTTAAGAGCTTCCGCTGTTCTGTTGATGCGGTTAAGTATAACGCTCTTCATGTTCTCATTCATTTTTAAAACTCCCTCCATAACGCCCATGGCATCATTTAATATTACATTTGAAATATATTAAACAACAAAACTGTCGTTTACTATCATCTGTAATGCACTTTATCACACGGGAACTTCCCATGTGAAGCGCAATATTAATAATCTAATTATAGCCAATCTTTTCGTTTTTGTCGAGGGGTTTCACATTTTTATTTTGCTATTTAAAGCAAGTTTTACAATTCTTATAATAATAATATCATAATTTTATGCAGTTTTGCTATTGATTTTTATATATCAGATATCAAAACTATTTTAATATTTTTCCATTTAGCAATATTCTGCCACTTTTCGCAGTAACGGAAAACGAATCAGCTGTCACTTTCCGTATTATCTTTATCGTCGTCTTCATTATCCTTCTTTGTATCGTCTTTTTTCTTCGGGCGGCGTTTCATCTTTGCTATCGGAAGGCTTTCAGCCGCAGACTGCTTACGTTCATCTGAAAGATGAGTATATATTTCGGTAGTGGCAATGCTTGCGTGGCCAAGCACGTCCTTTATGACAAGAGTGTCCACATTTCCGTGCTGGTACATAAGGGTCGCTGCAGTGTGTCTGAGCTTATGCGGTGAGATCCCGCGGTTTCCAAGACCAGTTTCATTAAGCAGTTTTTCGATGATCTGCTCCACTCTTCTGCGGCTTATACGTCTTTTCTTTCTGCTGAGAAACAGTGCGTTAGGTTCCTCAGGCGGATTCTTACGTGAATTCAGATATGTCTTTATCGCCGCGATACATGCGTCGTTTATATAGATGATCCTCTGCTTGCTTCCCTTGCCCTTTAAAAGCAGTTTTCTCTCCTCAAAATCTATGTCACTTATATTGATGCTTACCAGCTCGTTAAGACGCATACCGCAGTTTAAAAACAGCGTCACCATACAGAAGTCGCGTTCCGGGTCCTCATAGGAATCCGACGAAAGCAGACGAAGGCTTTCCTCAAGTGTCAGGAACTTCGGAAGAGCACGCTTGACTGTCGGCATTTCCACATCTTCCACCGGATTGTGATCAACGAGATTCGCTCTCTTCTGCAGAAACTGGAACAGACTTTTTAACGCAGCAGTTTTTCTCGCTCTGGCCGCAGGTTTGTTTTCGCGTTCAAAGGCAAGGAAATCAAAGAAACCATAAACGTCACGAAGAGTTATCTCATTTAAAAGTTCCTTCGGAAAATCCTTTATCTTTATCGCTTCAAGCGGTTCGGAACGATTCTGCTTTTCTTTAAGGATGTACCTTAAGAACATTCTTATGTTTATGAAGTATTCATTTATGGTGGTCTCCGCCCTGCCCCGCACTACCCGGAGATAGAAAATATAATCATTCAAAAAATCAGGGCATTCGTTTTTGTTTATTGTCATTAAACTTTCTCCTTGAAACACGCAGTTCTGCCCATTGTCTCTGTACTGATTTTACGTAAGAACTTCCCTGCAGGGCAGAATCTGATTTCATGTTTTATCATTATTCAGTATTGTACTATTAATTGCGGCTCCTGTCAATGGAAATATGGTGGCAGCGGAACAAAATGCACTTCAATCTGAAATGAGGCACATAAAAATTACATTAAAAGTGTAATATTATCTTTTAAATGTTGTTATTAATAATAAGGGAATACTTACAAGCCGGATTTTCTTTACTCTGACAGTTTTCCCGATACAGAAAAAATTCAACTGACACTCTTTACGATCCTGCTTTGCAGATCACACTTTAAAAAATGAAAAGGAGATTTTACTATGAAAAAATCAATACGCCCGATAGCTGTTCTCGCCGCCGCAAGTATATGTTTTTCGACAAATGCATATACAGCCGGAGCTGTAACAATTTACGATCTGACCGGAGTAAATCTTACAGAAGAAGAAACGGCAATCGATCACGTTCCGGAAAACTATGACGAAGCTGTTGCATTTGTCAGAAAATACGGAAGGACAGCAGTATTCGGTAACACTGTATGCATTGTTGAAGAATGGTTCAGACAGCCTGGAAGTTCATACTACGCCATGGAATTTTCAAAGGACTCAGACGTGAAAGAGATCCGCTCTGAAGAAATTTTTTACGAAGGCGAAGACAAAGATAAAGGATACATGGTTTTCTGTTTTGAAATGTCTGAAAACCAGATACTTAAATCTGATTTGTTTATGTATTTTATAATCGACGAAGATATAAATGATAAACGCCTGTGCTGTTCATATTCATTCTCATCTGATTCAGATCTGA
>JAGDDO010000300.1 GCA_017848205.1 Oscillospiraceae bacterium
CTCAGGTTTTCCATAAGTATGTTACCCTGCTGTGTCGGGTTAAGGAATGATGTCTTATAAAACTTTACCATGACTTCTGTATCTGTCGTTTCGACCTTTGCCTTGCCCGGAATTTTCTGATCGATATATTCCTGTACAAAAACTGCCACTTCCTCCGGCTCTGTTGCAAATCCGAAATCTGCATAAACGGCCGGTGTCACAGACATCAGCACTGCTGATCCTGTCATAAATGCTATCGCTTTTTTCATCTTACATTTCCTCCTTAAACATGTGTATTTCAGCAAAATCTACAATTGAATTCTCCGGATACAATAAGTGCTTCTTCCGACACCGGATTTCACAATAATCTGTTCTTTCATCCGGATTTTTCAGTTTTCTTCCATATTGTATCATATTCCGGAAGAAAAAACAATAGTCCGGACGAAGCCGACAGTTAATACACAGCTGTCAGGTGGCTCTTCTGAAAAAGCTCTGAAACCTATGCAGGAAGATTCGTGTCGAAATCGGGGATTTTCTCAGAAAAATTCGCGTATTTTTACACGAACTTTTTCAGAATTTCTGCAATTTTCAACACGAAACATTTATAAAGCACGTAAAAATCAAAAGTTCCCGCTGTTTCTGCTGCGGGAACTTTTTTCTAGATGCGCCGAAGGCGCATCCATTTTATGCAGAAAAATTATTTAGAAAAATTTCTAAATAGCTATTGACAGCGGACGTTAAAAGTGTTATTATCTATTTAGAGAGATTTCTAATTAGAAAATGATCTAAATTAAAGAACAACAGAACAGAACAAAAAACAAAGAAAAGAACACTTCTCCGCATGTGCACTGACCGGAGAAAATGTGAGAACAAAACAAAGGAGATGCTTATCATGAACAAACGAAAGGAAGGAACACATGGGTTTCCCGGAAACATTCAAAGCTCTTTCAGACCCTGCAAGGCGTGAGATACTGAACATGCTTAAAGGCGGACCGCGTTCTGCCGGAGACATAGCATCACAGTTTGACATGACCGCCGCAACGGTGTCATATCACTTAAAGCAGCTGAAAAATGCAGGGCTGATATATGAAAAAAAAGAAAAAAACTTTATTTACTACGCACTGAACACTTCAGTATTTGAAGAGATAATGCTGTGGGTATCACAGTTTACAGGTGCCGGAAACTCCGGGGAGGGTGAAAACAATGACAAAAACGAAAATAACCAGAGCTGATATCATTTCCACATTACTGACACTATGTTCCGTACTGCCGGGAATATTCACCTACAGTCAGCTGCCTGACAGAATAGCTACTCATTTCGATCTTAACAACCAGCCTGACAAGTGGTCATCAAAGGCTTTTGCCATATTTGCAATTCCGCTTATAATGGCAGTTCTGCATCTGGCAGCATGCCTTATGATGTACTCTGATGACAGACTGAAAAATTCGGAAAAATCAGTAAACGTGTGCAGATCACTGATCCCGGCAGTTTCTTTTACAGTCGAGACACTGCTCATTCTGTATGCACTCGGAAAATTTTCAAACATACTTCTTCTGGCTTTATGCCTTCTGTCGATTATCATGATAGTTATCGGTAATTATCTTCCGAAAACCAGACAGAACAATATTTTCGGTATAAGAACACCGGCTACTCTTGCTGACGAAACCACATGGAACAGAGTACACCGGTTCGCCGGATTTGCATGGACTGCCGGAGGTATATTCACTCTTATCCTCAACTTCACTGCCGGACAGACTGCCGCATTGATCGCATTTGCCGCAGTGACTGCAGTAATTATTGTTTACTCGTTCATTCCTGCCGGAAAAAAGCAGTGAGTACTTTCGATATAATCAAAACCACCGGTCATCCCCGAAAAGGTGACCGGTGGTTTTTACATATCGATTATTGCTAAGGAAACACTGATTTATTAATAAATCAGCGTTTTCCTAAATAAACCAGTGATCAGAACAGATCTCTGACTTTTTATCAGTCTGCAAGATCTTTTCTGACAAAGTGTGTCCAGTGGCTTGATTCCTTCTGCGGCAGTCCGTACTTTTCCTTGCCGAGTGCGACGGACTTAAGAAGGAAGGCCATGTTTTTCGCAAGATTTCTCATTGTCTGCATTCCTTC
>JAGDDO010000301.1 GCA_017848205.1 Oscillospiraceae bacterium
CAAGCATTACTCTTCTGTATTCCCCGCCGGATATCTGTGACGGATATGATCCGAGAAGAGATGTAAGTGAAAGCCTTTCGGCGATCTCCTCTGCATGTTTTTTATCGGGTTTCTTCTTTGTCGAATATGCAGGGAACAGAATGTTCTGCCAGACTGTCAGTTCAGGAAGAAGAGCATTCTTCTGCATCATGTACCCGATAACACCGCCTCTGAGAGCTGTGCGTTCCTTTTCGGAAAGCTTTGAAATGTCGGTTCCGTTTATAAGGACCGATCCGCTGTCAGGTTTCAGCATACCGGTGAGGATATTCAAAAGTGTTGATTTTCCGCATCCGGATGCACCTGCAAGTGCAGTCATCTCGCCTTTTTTAACTGTTATGTCCGTGCTTTTCAGCCCGTTTTTTCCGAACAGCTTTGTAATATTTTTTCCTTCTATCATGTCTGTTCCTCCATCAGCAGTGCCGGCTCAGTCCGGAGTATTCCGGCAAAAGTTACTGATACAGCGGCTGCAAGCATCACAAGATCGATGCCGAGAGTTCTGGCAGCAAGTGAAATGGCTCCAGCCGGTGAAATAAGCTTGTACGGCATATCGAGTGCGGCCTTTACCTGTTCATGAAGCGGAAGCAGGATAATGCATATAAGTACCATACCCGCTGCAGCACCGGCTGCAAAAAGAATAAGATACTCGAAAGCGAAATATTTAAGCACCCTGCTCCGCGGACATCCTGCCGCAAGCATGCTTCCGGCAATTCTGCGGCGCTGTCTGAAAGTGAGCGTTACCATTGCAAAGAGCGAAACCACTGCAATAATAACAGCACATGCTGAAACTATTCCTACCAGATGTGACATGAGATCAATGTGGCTTTTAAGATCTGCCGAAAGTTCATCGACAGGATAAACCTTTGCTTCGGTGCCTTCAAGAGCTTCGTTCATACGTTTGCTCACTGCGCTTATGTCAGCATCTTTCTCAAGCTTTACGAGAAGCATTGAAACAATGTCTGTTTTCTCACCAAACATGAATTTATACTCTGCGGAAGATGTTATTTCATTCGCTGCGGAATACGGTATAAAAATACTGTTGTCGTATCCCATTCCTGTTTCTTCGAGTATTCCCGCAATGGTGAAATCCCGTCCGAACAGTGTTATTGTATCGCCCTTTGCAAAATTTCCGCCTGACCCTGCAAGAGCTTCATATCCGTTTAACTCATGAGACCCGCCTGACCACTGAGATACAGCAAAATCTGTTTCAGGATCAAACGCAACTATCTGTATTCCCTCCTCAGCACAGCAGCTCAGCGCCAGCGTTTCCATGTAAAGCTGAGGTGTGACAGTTTCTGTTCCTTCTATATCATTAACGCGTGACATGACATCATCTTTGAACATGATCGAACAAGCTTTTCCCTTGAAAAGCATATCGCGTGTGGAGTCAAGATAAGATTCCGGAACGATCATCATGTCAGCATATGATCTTCCGTAAAGTTTCTGTGAACCGTTTTTAAGATTTTCCGTGAACATACCTGTTCCGAAAAGACATGCTGTAATAACAAAGAACAGAAGAAAAATAACAGCGCTTCTGAATCCGCTTCTTGATATTACCTGCAAAACGTATTTACCTGTTTTCATTACTGATCACTTCTTTTCAATATTAGTATTTCCGGATGGGAAAAATTCGGGATAAGTTTCCCTGAATCTGTTTTTTTCCGGACAAAAATATAAGGGGGGCTTAAAGCCCCCCTCCAAGTTTCTTTTATTGTAATTGATGAAGAATAATGCAAAATTACAAACAAATATGATTATTCCGTATGATACAGGGATACACCTGAAGTATGTCCTGAATAAAACTAAACCAAACTAACGCTACATCACCTATCAGAATGATATGATTATATCATAAATCTGGTTTATCCGTCAACTGTAAGAACTTACAAAATTCATACCTGTTTTATATATTAATCCTGTCGGTTTACTGTGCATTACTCCATCTGATAAGTTTCTTTTCGGCTGCATCGGCCAGAACATTGAGCACGGTTATTACCACACCGATAACGATAATACCGGCCATTACCCTGGTGTAGTCTGCGTAGTCGGAATATTTTTTTATGAAAAATCCAAGTCCGCTTGTGGCACCTATCATCTCCGCCATAATGAGGATCATGAAGATCGTCGAAAGCTGAATCTTGAGCGTGCCGACTATGGCAGGAATATTGTACGGAAGAATTATTCGGAAAAGCATTGTAAGGGTAGAAACGTTCATAACCTTTGCTGAATCGATTATCCGCGTATTCATGGAGTTTACTCG
>JAGDDO010000302.1 GCA_017848205.1 Oscillospiraceae bacterium
CAGTAAAATTCGCATCAGATCAATAAATATTTTCAAAGTGAACGTCAGGTTTATCCGGCGTTCACTTTTTTCTTTGATTCATATCTTTCCGCAAAGCCCGCCTGCAATGTTGAAAACTGCGTGAAATCCATTGCATTGATTTCCTGTACATGGTATAATAAATAACGGTCAAGAAGTAACATACGGAACTTTAAACAGCAGAAAGAGGCGCGCTCTTTCTGCAGATCTTATATAAAAAAATACCGGATAAACCGGTAAGTGAGGTTTTTTTAATGAATTACTACAAGAAAACAGCTGCATTCGCAGCAGGGCTTCTTATCGCCATATCGGCCTGCACTCCTGCTTTTACAGCTTTTGCAGAAACTGAAAATCCGGACGACGATTTTGTAATGATCGACGACGACGGCAACGTTATCGGCAAGGAAACCGTCAGTGAAGGCGATATTATAACAAGCGGAGACTACAAATATACTGTTAAGGATGACGGCACGGTATCCGTTCTGAGCTGCGGTCACGGCGGTGAAACTTTCACGCTTCCTGTCGAGATCGACGGAAAGAAAGTTTCCCACATCGACGGCGGCGCATTTCTCGAACTCAATGCAAAGAAGATCATAATTCCTGCTGCGGTCGGTTACGATCTTACCGAAAACCCGTTTGCTTCATGTATACTTACTGAAGAATTCGAAGTTGAAGCCGGAAACGAAGCTCTGTGTTCAGTGGACAATGTTCTTTTCACCAAAGATAAGAAGAAACTCATTGCATACCCTGCCGGTGCCGCAAAGAAGGAATACACCATCCCTGAAGGAACTGAAACCATAGGAACTGCTGCTTTTTACGAGAGCAAGCTCGAAAGCATCAAAGTTCCTGCATGTGTTACAAAACTCGAACGTCACTGCTTCAGTGCTATGAAGTCACTGAAATCAGCTGATCTCAGTGAAACAAAGCTGAAGGAACTCCCTCCTATGACCTTCGCTGCATCTTCAGCGCTTACAGAAGCAAAGCTTCCTGAAACTCTTGAAAAGATAGAAGTAGCCGCTTTTATGGACTGTTCTTCACTTGAAACGATCACCCTTCCGGAATCTCTTACATCTGTCGGTCAGTCCGCTTTCCAGGGCACAGCCATGAAGAAAGTCATTATTCCTGCATCAGTTTCAAAAATCGGTTACAACGCTTTCGGATACGTGGATGAGGAAACTCCGGTAGAAGGATTTACTGTCATCGGTACACCTAATACCGAGGCGCAGACTTACTGCACAGACGGTGACTCTGAATACAATTACCAGAATCATTTCACATTCAAGACCTTTGAAGATTACCAGAACGAGCTTGACTTCGGAAGTCTCGACATGAAGTCATCCGGCGACTATATGTACGCTGTTGACGGTGATGAGACCTATCTCATCCTCTGTGATTCAGCCGAGGAAACACTGGTCGTACCTGATGAGATCGACGGACATGTAATTACATCCATCTACAAAAATGCTTTCCAGGGATGTATCTCAAAAGAAATCACCCTTCCTGAAGGTGTAAAAACCATCGGCGAAGATGTTTTCAGCACTCACCTTGTAAGCCTCACACTTCCGGCAAGCTTTGAAGAATTCACCACTGACGAACCATTCGTAAACTGCTCAAAACTTAAAAGCCTGTCAGTTGCGGAAGGCAATGAAAAATACTCATCAGAAAACGGCATACTCTATAACAAGGACAAATCCGTTCTTCTCATATACCCTCAGGCTAAGGAGGACGAAAAAACTGTACTTCCTTCCTCAGTAAAAGCAATTGCGGTATCTGCATTCTGCTACAATGAACACCTCAAGGTTCTTGATCTTTCCTCAGTGGAAGCTGTTGGTGACTATGCATTTGACGGATGCACTGCACTCAATACAGTGAAGTTTTCCGAAAATCTTAAAGATGTCGGATACTGCGCTTTTCTCGGTTGCCGCTCACTGAAGAACGTCCGCGTTTACAAAAACCTCGTTTCAATCGGTGAATACGCATTCGGCTACGACTACGATGATGCACTTGAAATGAAGATGCACGATGATCCTGACAAATACAAGGACGAAAACGGCAACATTCCGAAACCGTATTCCCTCGTTCACAGCTTCAGAATGTACGCCGACGCCGACTCCGTTGCTGCCCAATACGCAGAAGACTGCGCCATCGAAACCGTCTACGACGCTTTCACAGTCGGTTACACAAACGTTGACAAACGAGTGATCTAC
>JAGDDO010000303.1 GCA_017848205.1 Oscillospiraceae bacterium
CAGAAATTCGCCGCGCTCTGCAAAGGCTGTATCTGTGACCCGCGTCTTCCTCAGTGCATATGCGGAAGGACACCTCAGGCAAAGCTTGTAATCCGCAAGCCCATCGAAGCAAGTGCCGGGGAGCTTGAAGAGAATAACCGCAGCCGCAGTGCCAAACTCCGGGTGCTCGAAAGGATATAGGTGGTCGATATGTCAGGTATCAATCTTGCATATGACAGTGAAAATAACTACGACCTGAATAAATACCGCAACCTCAGTAATAACGAAGCTGAAACTGAGATCAAAAATCAGGAACAGATAATCATACAGCAGAAGAAACTTGAAAGAAGCAATACAGCCAAGATAATCGTAATGGCTTTTGCTGCGCTTGTTGTACTTTTCTGCGTGGTTTACGGAAAGGTTCAGGTAAGTGATATCTACAATAAGATCAACAGCCAGAAGACGGAACTCAATGTTGCAGAAAGCGAAAACGCAAGACTCAAGGCAGAACTTGAGTCCTACACATCCCTCAGAAACATTGAGGAATATGCCGAGGAAATAGGCCTTAAAAAGCTTGACAAGGCGCAGATATGGTATGTTGACATCCAGCAGGAAGACATCGTGAAAATTCCTGAAAAAGACGAAAATTTCTTTGTAAAAATAAAGAGATCCGTCAGGAAGTTCTTTTACAAATTTGAGTGATCAAAAATTTCAAGCCGGAATTTTCCTGTTCCGGCTTTAGTAGTGAATGGCAGAACTTTTCGTGCTCTGACGTTCACTATATTTCATTTAGGAGGATTAAGTTTTGTCTGATTTACCTTCGATGCGAATGAAAAGAAGAGCAAACATTGCTGTTCTTACAGGTATTTTTGCATTTGCAGCCGTGATCACCGTGAATCTTTTCAAGCTGATGGTAGTAGATGCAAAGATCTATCAGGATAAGGCTGACGAAAATCAGTTCGGATCCAAGACACTTCCGGCAGCCCGCGGTTCCATTTATACCGCTGACGGAAAAATTCTGGCCCAGAGTGCTACTGCGTACCAGATCATGATAGATCCGAAAACGTTTATAAACAATGACCTTGACAATCCAAGCATAATTGCGTATTACATACACACCAAGCTCGGTGTGAAAAAATCAGATGCGGCGGAAGCGGTAAGAAAAAACAAGATCATGGATTTTCTTGATGCTCTTCCTGAGACGTATAACCTCAGTGAAGTCAGAAGCAAATTCAACGGCCGCACCGTTAAAGAGATCAACAAAGTGCTTTTTTCCGAGTTTTTAGCCGGTGCACTGAAGATCGATGCATCTGTTGTCCGTGAGGCAATGGAAGAAACGGAGTCACGCTGCGTTTATCTTGCACAGAAAGCGGAAAAGCCGGTGAAGGACAAGATCCAGGATTACATAGTTGAAAACGGCATCAGCTGTATGGACCTTACGCCTAATCCGAAGCGTTACTATCCGCAGGACGATCTTGCATCGTCTGTAGTAGGATTTCTTGACTACGACGGAAAAGGACGCTACGGAATCGAAAGACAGTACGACGAATATCTTTCCGGCGTTGACGGAGTTATCATTACAGCACAGGATGCTCACGACGAGCAGATGCCGTACCGTTATTCAAAACTGTATGAGGCCAAGGACGGAAACTCCGTTAATCTCACCATTGACTCGATGATACAGTACTACTGCGAGACCTCGCTTGACAAGTACATCGAAAGTTCGCAGGCGGCAGAGTACGGATGTGCCATTGTTATGAATGCCAAGACCGGCGCCGTTCTCGGAATGTATTCAGCTCCGGGCTTTGACATAAACAACAAGGGCGTTCTTTCAGCTGCCGATCAGGCTCTTCTCGATTCGGACAGCACAATGATAACAGCTACTGAACTTCCGACTATAGCTGATGACGGAACGCTTACTCCGATAACTGATGCGGATCTTCTCGAAAGAACGTGGAAAAACAAGGCTATTTCAGTTATCAATGAACCGGGTTCCGTATTCAAGGTGTTTACCACTGCCGCTGCGCTTGAAGAGAAAGCGGCTTCATTTGAAGATAAATTCACTTGCTACGGTTATGAAACGATAAACGGAGCCAAGATCTACTGCCATGAAAAAGCAGGCGGCCATGGCGAGCAGGATTTCAAGAAGGCACTTCTTAACTCGTGCAACCCGGCGTTCATGCAGATAGGCCTTAAACTCGGCGGCGAAAAATTCAGCTACTATGCCGATGCATTCGGACTCCGCGAGCCTACCGGAATCGATCTTCCGGGCGAAGTAAACAGTGCATTCCTGAGCAGTTCAGTTCTGAAGAGCAATGACTTCGACCTTGCCGAATCAGCTTTCGGACAGGCAAACTGTCTTACTGCTATGCAGATGATAACTGGTTACACCGCGGCTATAAACGGCGGATATCTTTTAAGACCGCACATTGTCGGAAGCATTGTCGATTCGGACATGAACGAAGTTATGAGGGTCGAGCCTGAGGTAAGACGTCAGGTAATATCAGAACAGACTTCGGCTCAGGTACGTGAGGCACTGCAGAACAACGTTGATGCCACCAACTCGGGTAACGTCAAGATAAGCGGTTACAAGATAGGCGGCAAGAGCGGTACTGCCGAAAAGGAATCAAAGAAAGCTGCCGAGGAGATCAAATTCGACGCGCTTATAAACAGAAATCCTGAGGCGGTAAAAATATATGCTCAGCCGACACTTCAGCACGTTGCTTCATACTGTGCGTTTGCACCTGCAGATGACCCTGAAATAGTTGTGTACGTTGCCGTTGACGAACCTCAGAGCGGTTCATACTACGGCGGTAAGGTCGCAGCACCTTGTGTCCGTGAAATAATGGAAAAGACTCTTCCGTACATGGGATACTACCCTGAATATACGGACGAAGAAGTTCTCACCATGGACAAGCGTGTTCCTGACGTTGATGAACTTTCCACTGACGAAGCGGTAAATCAGATCAAGGAAGCGGGCTTTACGCCGGTACTCAGGGGCGAAGGGGACAGCATAATTTCACAGTCGCCTTCATTCACAAGCAGTATGCCGGCAGGAAGCAAAGTATTCCTTTATACCGACCATGTTGCAGAACCTAAGGTCATCATGATGCCGGATCTTACAAACATGAAGATCGCCGAAGTAACCGAGCTTTTCGAATCTCTCGGACTCAATCTCAAGGCAAACGGTTCCCGCAGCGACGAGGCCATTGTGCTGAGCCAGAGCGTTGAAGCAAGATCTTCAGTAACTGAAGGTGCCATCGTTCAGGTACTCTTCGGTGTAAACAGCCAGACAGGCTGACGGGAACAAAGGAGCGTTTCAGTTGAAATTATCAGAATTACTTGGAAGTACGTCCTACGGCAGAACGCTGGATTTTCCGGACTGTGAAGTTACGGGCGTTACCGACAATTCGAAAAAAATAGAAAAAGGCTGTGTTTTTGTCTGCGTAAAGGGCGGTTCCTTCGACGGACACACCAAGGCGGCGGAAGCACTGGAACTCGGAGCGGCAGCTGTGGTTACCGAGCGTGATCTCGGACTTGAACGCCAGATCATAACCGACAGTTCAAGAAAATGCTACGGCGAACTCTGTGCGGCATGGTGTGACCATCCGGAAAAGAAGCTTAAGGTCATCGGAGTAACCGGTACAAACGGAAAAACCACAATGACCAATGTAATAAAGAAGATACTTACCGGCTGCGGATACAAAGTCGGTCTTATCGGTACAATACAGAACGAGATAGGAGATAAGGTCCTTCACACGGATAACACCACACCTATGACTTACGACTACATGGCTCTTCTTGACCATATGGTCAAGGAAAAATGCGATGTTGTCGTAATGGAAGTATCATCTTTCGGACTTGTTCAGTACAGAACGGGACCTACCCATTTCGATGTGTCAGTCTTTACAAACCTTACACAGGATCATCTTGACTATCACGGAACAATGGAGGAATACTACAAGGCAAAGAAAATGCTCTTTGATGTTTCCGATACTGCTGTGATAAACACTGATGATGAGTACGGGAAAAGACTTTATTCGGAAATAAACTGCCGTAAGTTCAGCTGCAGCCTTAACGGAGCGGCAGACTTTATGGCTCACGGCATCTCACTGGGTGCTGACGGAACGGTTTTCACTCTTGAACGTGAGGGAAAAAGCACTGAAGTGAAGATGAAAATGACAGGAAAATTCAATGTCGAAAATGTTCTTGAGGCCTATGCAGCCTGTGTGGAATTCGGAATTCCTTCGGAAAAGATTATTCCGGTCATAACACAGTACCCGGGTGTAAAGGGCAGATGCGAGATCATTCCTACAGGACGTGATTTTACAGTTATCTGTGACTATGCGCATACACCGGACGCCATTGAAAATATTTTAAGCAGCGTTAAGGAATACTGCACCGGAAGACTTATCTGTCTCTTCGGATGCGGCGGAAACCGCGACAGCAAAAAGAGACCGCTTATGGCGAAGGCCGCTGCGGCTTATGCTGATCTTCTCATGGTGACTTCTGATAATCCGCGTGATGAGGAGCCGGGCGATATCATAAAGGATATTCTTGCAGGCCTTGAAGGCACGAAAACGGAATACGTTGTTGCCGGGGACAGACGCGAGGCCATTTACAGTGTTCTGAAACTCGCGAAAACCGGAGATATAGTTGTTCTCGCAGGCAAGGGTCACGAGGACTATCAGATACTCAAAAACAATGTTCACATTCATTTCGATGAACGTGAAGTAGTAGCCGAAGGGCTTAAATTGCTTAAGTGACGCAGTAAGGTTTTTGGTTCGCTAAAGCAAAAATGATCTGTGTCCGTTTACGAAACACAGACTGTATGCAGTTTAATCGGGAGGAAATATTAAAATGCCTTTATCAATCAGGATGGGCGTTGCTGTTGCAGCATTTGTAATAGCTGCACTGACAGGACTTGCGCTTATTCCATATCTTAAAAAAATACATTTCGGACAGACTATTCTGGAAATTGGTCCTGCATGGCACAAGGACAAGCAGGGAACACCTATCATGGGCGGTTTCATGTTCATCATTGCAAGCCTTGTGACATCGGCGGTAGGCTACACGATCTACAGGCTTACCTATTACGATGTTGAAGGAAGCATTGCGCTTAACGGCATGCTGAAACTCGTTTCATGCATGATCTTTTCAGTCCTGTTTTCAGCCATTGGTTTTGCAGACGACTACATCAAGGCGATAAAGAAGCAGAACCTCGGTCTTAACGCAAAGCAGAAAATGATCTTCCAGTTCGTAGTCTGCTCGGCATTTCTCGCGGCAATGCATTTCCTCGGAGATGTATCCACCGAGATAAACCTTATGTTTTTAAGATTTGACGCAGGTATTTTTTATTATCCGATAATGATACTTGTAATGATCTACGTTTCAAACGCTGTCAATCTTACCGACGGTGTTGACGGACTCTGCGGATCAGTTACAGTTGTTACGATGCTTGCTCTCACCACGATATGCATGATACTTACAGAGTATGAAGTATCACTCTTTGCTATCGCAGTTGCAGGCGGATGCTTAGGCTTCCTTGTATGGAATCTTCATCCGGCAAAGTGTTTCATGGGAGATACAGGTTCCATGTATCTCGGAGGCGCATTCGTTGCAGTAAGCATGATGACACACAACCATCTGCTGATGATCCTTGTCGGAATTGTCTACATACTTGAAGCTCTTTCAGTTGTTCTTCAGGTAAGCTACTTCAAGATCACAGCTCATCAGCACTATAAAAAGACAGGCGAAAAGGGAAAGGGAAAAAGAATTTTCAAGATGTCTCCGATACACCATCATTTCGAGATGTGCGGATACTCAGAATACAAAATAGTTATTCTTTTCTCGGCAGTCGCACTCATTGCAGGTGCTGCGTCAGTGGCGATCTGCTATAATTTCGTATAAAGCAGTTTCTGATAACCGGATACAAGTTAGTGTGCATCCGGTTATTTTATAAGGAGTTTGACTTCAATGGACAATGATTCTATAAACATCCGGATCGAAGAGGATGAAGGCAGACATAAAAAATCGAAACCGGCTAAAAGCAGGTGGGAGTTTTTTTCGTTAAGGAAAAAAATAACGAAAATAAATCAGTGGCGTATCCGCGACCGAAAACTGGGAACCATTGACCTTCCGTTTTTCTTCATTGTTACAATTCTTCTGGTAATGGGTATAATAATGATGTTCTCCGCCAGCTATGCCTGGGCTATCAGTGAAGGTGAAAAGGGAATTTTTTATGCTGAAAAGCAGATGAAGTTTGCCCTCGGCGGCCTTTTAGCCATGTTTATATTAACCAAAGTAGACTATCATTTATGGAAGAAAAAAATATTGTCTGTCGGCGTATACGCCTTTGGTTTCCTTCTTCTTCTCATGGTAAAATTCACACCCCTCGGACGTGACCACAATGATGCCAAAAGATGGCTCGGCATCGGAGGCTTTGAATTCCAGCCGTCCGAGATCATGAAGTTTGCGATGGTAATTCTTTTTGCTACTCTTATTGTAAACAATCCGAAGTCGCTCAAGAGCAAAAAAGGCCTTGTGCCGTACCTTTTATTCCTGGCACCGGTCATCGGCCTGCTCATGCTTCAGCCGCATCTTTCCTGTTCGATACTTATCTGTCTTATCTGCTTCTCACTTATCTATGTCGGCGGCATAAGACATATCGACCTTGCTGCGATCGGCGCAGTAAGCATTGCAGGTATCGCCGCACTTGTTGCATGGAAGATGTATGTTGAAGGCTTTACATATTTCGAAAACCGTTTCAAGTCATGGCTTCACCCGTTTTCTGATCCTACCGGTGTTACATGGCAGACAGACCAGTCGCTTGTTGCCATCGGTTCCGGCGGATTTTTCGGAATGGGACTCGGAAACTCAAGACAGAAGTTCCGCTATCTCCCTGAGTCAAAGAACGACTTCGTATTTTCCATAGTATGTGAGGAACTCGGTTATGTCGGCGCAGTTACAGTTATTCTTCTGTTTGCGTTCTTCGTGTTCCGCGGTTTCTATATTGCTTCCAAGTCTCCTGACAAATTCGGTATGCTCGTATGTATCGGCATCACGGTCCAGGTAGGCTTCCAGGCATTTCTCAATATCGCCGTTGTCAGCAATCTTATACCTAACACTGGTATCAGTCTTCCTTTCTTCAGCTACGGCGGTACATCACTTATGATGCTTCTCGGTGAAATGGGGATAATACTGAATATATCGCGGCATATGACCGAGACGACTGAAGAGGCGAATGCACTCAAAAGAGTTGATAACCTCAGACAGGCTAAAAAGCGCACCGGTCGTGCAGTGTCAAAATAATAATGAAAGGTGTTTAGTTGATGAGAGCGCTTATTACAGGCGGCGGAACAGGCGGACACATAAATCCGGCTCTGGCCATCGCTTCTATCATAAAGGAACATGAACCTGATTCGCAGTTTCTGTTTGCAGGGACTCCGTTTGGAATGGAGGCAAGACTCATACCGGAGGCCGGATATGATTTTGCACCTATCAAGGTCAGGGGATTTCAGAGAAAGATCTCACTTGAAAACATAAAAAGAAACGCCGAAGCGGCAGCGTATCTTGTGACTGCCCTTCCGAGAGCGAAACAGATAATAAAGGAATTCCGTCCTGATGTTGTTATAGGTACAGGCGGATATGTCAGCGGACCGGTTGTATATCAGGCTGCAAAGCTCGGTATACCGACAGCCATCCACGAGCAGAACGCCTATCCGGGAGTTACCACCAGAATACTTACAAAAAAAGTAAACAAGGTAATGCTCACTGTAAAGGAAGCTCTTGATTATCTCGGTACTGACATCGACTACACAGTTACAGGTCTTCCGGTCCGTGCCGAGCTTTTTGAAAAGACAAAGGACGAAGCCAGAAAGGAACTCGGATTTGACGACAGTTTCACAGTCCTTTCCTTCGGCGGAAGCCTTGGCGCAGGCTGTATCAATGAGACTATGGCCGAGGTAATAAAATATACCAGAGCCAATGACCTTAAAATAAACCATATCCACGGATACGGCGGAATGGGTAAGGACACTTTCCAGGCAGCAATGAAAAAGTACGGTGTTCCGATGAAGTCGGACAGGACAAGGATCACCGAATACATAAACGACATGGACACATGCATGGCTGCAGCAGATCTCGTTATCTGCCGTTCAGGTGCCACCACCCTTGCGGAACTCGAGGCAATGGGCAAGCCGGCTATCCTTATACCGTCACCTATAGTTGCCGGAAACCATCAGTTCCATAACGCCAATGTTCTCGGCAAAGCCGGAGCGGCTATAGTTATTGAACAGAAAAATGTAAAGTGTGAAGAAGTAACAGGAATAATAGAAGATCTTTACAATGACCCTTCACGGGTAAAGGAAATGTCTGAATGTTCAAAGAAACTCTGGATCGCAGATACATCTGATAAGATCTGGCAGACTGTTGAGAGCATTGTAAGGAAAGCATAAAGGTCTGAAAAATGCAGGACGTAAAAAAAGTCAATATTGAAAACAAGAACAATATAAAGTTCAAGCGTGACAGACGGCGTAAGAACAATATGACCGGTTACTACATTCTGGTGATCATTCTTTCGCTTATGATCGCGGCTGTGCTGTCAGTCACTTTCGCGTTCAACGTGCACAGTATAAACATAAACATTGGCGGATCAGGAACGACGGAGTATTCCGAGGAGGAACTTCTGAGCAGTTCAGGAATCGTGGGCGGGGAGAACCTGGTCAGAATGAATACTGAAAAGATCCGTGAAAAAATGCTTGATGAACTTCTGTGCATTGATGATGTTACCGTCAGAAAAGATTTTCCGAATACAGTTGAGATCACTGTGATACCGAGTGTTCCTGCAGCTTATGTTGAATGCAGGGGCGGATACATGACAGTCAGCGAAAACTGGAGAATAATCGGTCAGGTGACTGAGCCGGCAGATGAAAAGCTCATTGTTGTAAAAGGTTTTGATCCGGTCACCAATGAGGAAAAGTCCGTAATGAAGTCGAAGGACGCAGACAAGGACGAGGCTCTGAAAGCCATTCTTGACGAGATCGCTTCACAGAAGATCGAAAACATGGTGGAGATCGACTTAAACGACAAATACGATATTATTCTTAACTACGACAACAGAATAAAGATAAAAATAGAGAAGCCGGTCGACGTTGAATACAAGCTTCAGTACGCCTACAAGATAATTACTGAGGAACTGAGGGAAAACAAGAGCGGATATCTTATCTACAGAAACTCTCTCGGCTATTCCTACGTATCAGATGAAGAGTACCGCAGAGTAAACGGAAGCATAAATTCAATGATACCTAAGCGTCCGGAACTTCCGGGAACGGAGGCGGCAGCCGGTGAACTTCCGGCGGAAGGGGAGCTCCCTGATGAACTTAACGGCGAGAATGAGAACGAGGATGAAGACGGAGAAACAGAGGTCATCCTTACTGATGTTCCTCCGGTGGAAGCCGAGCCTCAGGCAGGATGGTAATACCTGTTTTATATGAATTAATGTTTTTTTTGAATATCACTTGAAATCATAATGAAAATATGATAAACTAATAGTACATGTTTATAAGGGATTATGATGACTAAGAATTTCAGAGTAATTTTCATGGCAGCAGACGTTTTCTGAGTTTGCTGTTACTGGTGCGCACACGGAGATCACATGATTTTTCCGGTGTGCGGTGCAATAAAATTTTTATTACAGCTTTCACATTTCGGTGTCTGCTGTGATATCATTCGAGAGGAGTATTATAATGGCAGGTTTTGTATTTGAAAACGATGCGTACGATCCGGAAGTAAACATAAAGGTTATAGGCGTCGGCGGCGGCGGCGGAAATGCTCTCAACTGCATGGCTGATTCAGGAATTTCAGACATCGAGTACATTGCAGTAAACACAGATGCTGCAGCGCTCAGAAACTCAAAGGCTACTTCAAAGATCCAGATCGGTTCAAAGCTTACACGCGGCAGAGGTGCAGGTAACAAACCTGAAGTTGGTGAAAGATCAGCTGAGGAAAACAAGGAAGAGATCGCATCAGCACTCAAAGATGCTGACATGATATTTATAACAGCCGGTATGGGCGGCGGTACAGGTACAGGTGCTGCTCCGGTAGTTGCCCAGATAGCAAAGGAAATGGACATTCTTACAGTTGCAGTTGTAACAAAGCCTTTCCTTTTTGAAAGAGAACAGAAGATGCTCCAGGCAGAAAGAGGTATTGCCGAGCTCAGAAAATATGTTGATTCCCTTATCGTTATCCCTAACGAAAAGCTTCTCTGCGGCCTTGACAAGCCGCTTACAATGAAGGAATCATTCTCACTTGCAGATGACATTCTGAAAACAGGTGTAAGAAGTATTTCAGACCTCATCACAGACGACGGTTTCATCAACCTCGACTTCGCTGACGTTTCAACTATCATGAAGGGTGCCGGTTACGCTCACATGGCTATCGGTCACGGCGAAGGCAAGGACAAGGCAACAGATGCTGCAAAGGCAGTAATCTCAAGCCCGCTTCTTGAAACATCCATCTCAGGTGCAAACAGACTTCTCATCAACATCGTAATGTCAGAAGACGTTCTTGCTGAAGATGTTGATACAGCTACTAAGATGATCACAGATACAGCTGCTGACGACGTTGAGTTCATCTTCGGTACAGCGTTCAAGGAAGACATGCAGGATGAAATGACTATCACAGTTATCGCTGCTGGATTCGGCGAACCAAAGAGTGTTATAAACGCAAGAGCAGAAAAGCAGGCTCAGCAGGCAGCTCCGGTCGTTGAGGAAGTTCCTGTTATGCAGGCTCCGACACCAAAGCCGGTGGCAAAGCCTTCAGTTTCTGACGAAGACGATCTTGACGCTATCTTCAAGATCCTTGATAACAAAAAATAATCGAAAACAAATAAAGATACCAGAACGCACGATTGTACAATCGTGCGTTTTGTATTATTTGGAAAGAGTTTTTTGTGTAAAATAAACTATAATGATTAATAAAGCTTGGGAATAATTAGTAGTTGTAAAATCACCGTATTATATGGTATAATATAAATACCAGAATCAGATTTTAAAACAGACACTGACAGTAAAATGATATGTCCCGGACGTATCAGAAAAACTTATCAGTAAATTAAGAATTGTGTGTTATGATAACTATCTGGTATGTCTTATTTCAGGAGGAAAAGAATTATGGACGAAAAGAACGAATTAGGGATCTTAAGAGAAACGAGTGGTCTTCAGAAGGGTTACGTGAAAGACGACGTTGATAAATATACAAACCAGCTTACAGCTGAAATAAAGAGTCTTAACACAAAGGTAAAGACACTTGAATCACAGCTTGAGGAAGCTAACGATAAATTAAGAGACGCTGAGGAAGCACTTTCAGCAGCAAAGAGCGGCGGAAGCACATCTTCAGGAAGCGGACGCGAAGCTGAGCTCGAAGCAGAAGTAAAGTCACTTACAAACAAGCTCAACTCAACAACTATCACACTCAGAAAGCTCGAAGAAGCACTTCAGTCTGAAAAGAAGGCACGTCAGAGCGAAAAAATGCTCTACGATGCTGAAAGAGATTCTGAAGGCCGTCCGGCTATCACACCTGAAGCAGTCAAGGCAGCAGCTGCTGCAATTGACAACAGCTCAGCAGATATAGCTGAACTTAACAGCAAGATCTCAGAAAAGGACAAGGAGATCGCTGAACTCAAGGAAAGCCTTGCAAAGAAGGACAAAGAAATTGCTGATCTTGATGACAAGCTCAAGAATGCCAAGAACGCTCCAGCAGCAGAACCTGAATTCAAGAGTTCATTCGATATCGGTAACGTATTTATTGAAGCACAGAACACAGCCAAGAAGATCACAGTTGAAGCACAGGCAGCTGCTGACAAGCTCGCTGAAGAAGCAAGAGAAACAGCTGACAAGACTATAAAGGATGCTAATGAAAAGGCTGAAGCAACAACCAGGGAAGCTAAGGAAAAGAGTGAGCAGATGATCGCTGACGCTGACAAGAAAGCTAAGGAACTGGTTGAAAAGGCTGAAAAGAGTGTTGAAGACATCAATGCTGAAGCAAGCAATAAAGCTTCAGGACTTGACAAGATCTCAGAAGAGATCAGATCAACATTCAGAACAGATCTTGACAAGCTCAAGGAAAACCTCAAGAGCATTACAGAAGCTATCAGCAAGGCAGAAGAAAACCTCAGCAAGACTGTCGGTGAAGCTGACAAGAAGATCGCTGACTACAGCAAGACAATGTTTGACAAGAAGTCACTTGACGAATACATCAAGACTCTTCCTGCACCAAAGCCTCCTATAAAGGAAACTCACAATAACAGCGGAAAGTCTCAGGAGAAGCCGGCAACAGACAGCAATAACTGGGCTATGGATGACCTTGAAGCTCTTACAAAGCAGGTTGAATCTGCAAACAATGCAAAGAAGGACAATTCAAATTCCAAGAGTGAATCAGGCAGCGGTTCCGCACTCGGCAGCAATGCTGAAAAGTGGAAGAGCGACCTTGCTGCACTTGCAAAGGCTGCAGAAGTTGAAGGAATCTGATGAACATTAAGGGTCATTAAGTTCACGTCAAAATCACTAAAAAAAACATTAAAATTTTATATTTCCAAAAATCATAGCCTGTCAGACCGACAGGCTATGATTTTTGTGTGTATGGGTAAGACACTTCTATTTTCTGCCGGCCAAAAGTGACATTTACTGCATGCTAATGGAATATAATGGTCTTGACAAATCCTCTGAGATATTGTATCATAGTAATCGCATGGTCGAGATATACACTATATCTTGTATTAGTGACGTGAAAACAATACTACATATTGAGGAGCGGTACAGTTTATGAAGGTCCAGAAAAGAGACGGAAGAGTTACTGATTATGATAAGGGCAAAATCGTCAGAGCTATCAGAAAAGCAAATGCTGAAGTGCCGGAACGTGAAAAGATCACAAGTAATTCTATCGAAGATATTGTAAAATACATCGAAAAATTTGCCGGCAAAACCATTCTTAACGTTGAGAATATTCAGGACATGATCGAGTGCGAGCTTGTACGTCAGGGGAAGTACACACTTGCAAAAAAATATATCATATATCGTTATCAGAGAGCGCTGCTCAGAAAGGCTAACACGACTGACGAATCGATCTTGAAGCTTATCAAGAATGAAAACAAGGAGCTTGCAGAGGAAAACTCCAACAAGAATACCATTCTTGCTTCCACACAGCGTGACTATATCGCCGGTGAAGTATCACGCGACCTCACCAGAAGAATGCTTCTTCCGGAAAGCGTTTCAATGGCTCACGATCAGGGCATCCTTCATTTCCACGATGCCGACTACTTCATTCAGCCTATTTTCAACTGCTGCCTTATCAACATCGGCGACATGCTTGACAACGGCACAGTCATGAACGGAAAGATGATCGAGTCTCCTAAGAGCTTTCAGGTTGCATGTACGGTTATGACTCAGATCATATCCGCTGTTGCAAGTAACCAGTACGGCGGTCAGTCTGTTGACATGATTCACCTCGGAAAATATCTCAGAAAGAGCAGAGACAAATATCTCCGCGACATGATAAATGAATTTAAGGATACTCTCGATGAGGAAACAATAAACAAAGTCGTTGACTTAAGACTCCGCGACGAACTCAAG
>JAGDDO010000304.1 GCA_017848205.1 Oscillospiraceae bacterium
CCGGACATCTGATCCTTGCGGTGGAAGCTTTTGTGATATTCAAACACAAGGAGCAGGAGTATGAACTTTCATCGCAGCCGGGTTATCCTTATTTTACTGAGCTTGCAAAGATCGAGCGTGAAAGAAAGGAATATACTCCTGACAATGATATGACAGTATACAGAAACAAGGCTTCGAAGGTTATGGATGAAGTGGATATGAGTGTCCTTTACGATGACCGTGACAGCCGCGTGAAGCTCGAAAAAAAGGAAATGTATGAAATGCCGGGCGTAAGTATGCCGGATGTTCCGGAAAGATTTTATGCAGATCCGTCTGAACATGAAGAATAACTTCATACCGAAAGAAAAGAGTGATCGTTATTAACATTTATGATTTTGATTCTGTAAAAGATCCTTTTATACAGAAAAAAATTCTTGAAGAAGGCAGAAAACTTTACTCGAAAAACTGTATAACCAGCGGAGAGCTGAGCATTGACGGCAGTTACACATTCTGGCTGAAGCCGGAAGACAATCATTATTACGGAACGCGTACTTACATTACCGTGACTGATGACGGAGATGTCAGCGATACTTACTGTTCATGCCAGTATGTCCATAACAGAGAACTGTGCAGACATCAGGCAGCCTGCCTGTTTTATATAAAGGATAATTTTAAAAATGACCTTGAAAAAAGACGCAAGGCCGTTTTTAATCACCTTATGAATGATCTCGAGGTCGATGATGCTGATGACGAGACCCCTCTTGAACCTGTTAAAAGAATCATTCCGGTCATAACGACTAAAGACAGGGAAATACAGTGTTCACTGAAAGCAGGCGGAGAAAAACTGTATGCAGTTTCCAGCATTCCGGATCTTAAGGCTGCATTTGAATCCGAGATGCCTCTGCAGTACGGCAAAAAATGCGTGATGATCCACCGTTACAGTGATCTTGACGAAGACAGCAGAAGACTGCTTGAAGTGTGCTTCTATATCTACACATCGGTGGTTCTTGACCTTGCCAAGACCAGAAACAAGGCACCGAAAAAGCACATCACGGTCAGGGGAAAGAATCTGGATGTTTTCTTCAGACTGTTTAACGGCAGGGAAGTCGAGATAGACGGTATGATGTATTCCGTCCGCTTTAAAAATCCTCATATTGACGCTGAGATAGTCCGTGCGGATGAAAACGGATACGCTATACGCATACTTTCCTATCCGGAATGTTACGGTACCGGAAAGCGATGCTGCTTTATCGACCATGAGAAACGCAGAGTGTATATAACTGACACAGGATTTTCCGGAACGACTCTGAAACTGATAAACATCTGTTCGCAGATGAAGAGCCTGTATATAAGCAACGATAACATGAGCGCTTTCTACAGTGGCGTTCTGAAGCCGGTGCTTAAATACATTGACATCAGGGGAGCGGACAAACTTGAAGAATACGCTCCGCCGGAGCTTGAAGCACATCTCTACATCGACTGCGTGGACGACGGTATTTCGGCAAGGCCGGAGTTCGTTTACGGGGACAGAAAGTTTTCCGGCTTCTACGACCAGAAGAAAAATCCGTTCTGCGACTACAAGGCCGAGCGGCTTATAAAGAATACATTTCTTAAGTTTTTCACTGAACAGAGCGTGACGGATCCTGACACATGGTTCCTGCACGGCGACAATAATCTTTTCGAACTCCTGACATCCGGACTTAACGAGCTTGAAAGCTGTATGGAAGTCTTTGTGAGCGATGCCTTCAAAAAGATAGGAGTAAGAGCTCCCGTCAGACCTGCGATCGGCATTCGTCCGTCCGGTTCACTTCTTGCTCTTGACATAACCGCGGAAGGATACACCACGGGAGAGCTTGTTGAGATGCTCAAGAGCTACCGCCGGGGTGCGAAGTATCACCGCCTGAAGGACGGAAGTTTTGCTCTCCTTACCGATGCGATGACCGAGCTTTCAGACGTTGCCGAAAACCTTAACATAAGCGAAAAGCAGCTTCTTAAGGAGAATCTGAAGGTACCGAAGTACCGTATGCTCTACCTTGACAGCCTTAAGAAAAACTGCGAGAACCTGAGAATAAACAGAAGTGCGGACTTTAAAAAGA
>JAGDDO010000305.1 GCA_017848205.1 Oscillospiraceae bacterium
CCATTCCTACGATCTCAAGGAGCTCCTTAGCTCGTGTGTTTCTTTCCTTTCTTCCCTTTCCGGCGTACATCATCGGGATCTCAACGTTTTTGAGAGCTGAAGTTCTCGGAATAAGGTTGAAGTTCTGAAAAACGAAACCTATCTGCTTGTTTCTTATATTACTGAGTTTTTTGTCTGAAAGCTTGCTTATATCTTCACCGTTGAAGAAATAGGAACCTTCTGTAGGTCTGTCAAGTGCCCCGATTATATTCATAAGTGTACTTTTACCTGAACCCGATTCACCGACAATGGCAACGAATTCGCCTTCGTGTACTTTTATATCCATACCGTTGAGGATCTGAAGTTCATTAGGCTGACCAATGTAAAAACGTTTTATAATTCCCTGAAGATCAACTACAACCTTTTTCTCATTCGTCACTCTTATCACCTCTGCCTGTCTTGACTTCGACAATTTCGCCGTCTTTAACTCTGCCCGGTGATGAGACGATGTAGTCACCCTTTTCAAGGCCATCGCCGCTGATCTCGGTATATTTATCAGATTCAAGGCCCTTGGTTACTTCTACCTTACGGAGCTTGTATGTATCATCAGCCTGTTTTTCAGCTTCGTAAACATAGAACTTCTTGTCCTCATCCTTTTCGCTGTCATCATCCTTGTCCTTGTCGCTGAAAATTGATTTATTACTTACTGCAAGAATATTTTCCGCATCAACTGTCATGATCTCAACCTTAGCTGACATACCAATTCGGAAGTTTGTAGTGTCGTCTATATTGATATAACTGTCAAATCCCTGAGCTGACTTGATATCGAGAACTCTGTCTACAGTTCCGGTGTATTCATCGTCTTTTCTTGCAGGAATAGTGATCTTGGCTTTCATTCCGGATTTAACTGTAAGAAGATCTTCTTCATCAATAACTACATGAACACACATATTTGATGCATTCTGAAGTGTCATGAGAACGCCCTCACGGCATGCTTTTCCTTCTTCACCTTTTATTTCTGATACAACACCATCGCCAGTTGCCTTGATCTTTGTTTTTTCAAGATCCTTCTTCAGTTCTTCAAGTTTGTTCTTGTTGCTTGTGTCAGAACTGTTTGTAAGAGAGTATGTATCGATGTTATACTGAGCTGAATCCTTCTGGCTGTTTGCCTGAAGTTTAGCTGATTCAAGCTGTTTCTCATATAAATTTATCTGTTCACTGATTGACTGCATCTGTGCATTTGCAGTTTCATAGGCACTCATGGCTGCAGCAACTTCCTGCATTTTCATCTTGTACTGCTCCATGATGATCTCAGCCTGATCAGTATTTTCAGCATTAAGAGCTGCATTTTTCAGATCATTTGCTTCGTTATAAAGGCTGTCATATCTTGAACGGTTTTCATTATAGATATTCTGCTGATTATTATAGTTACTTCTTGCTTCATCGAGTTTGTCAGAAGCTTCTTTTATATCTATCTCGCCCGATTTTTTTGTATTTTCGAGTTCCTTCTGAAGCTGCTGATACTTGTAGTCATAAAGTGTGCTTGAATCGCTGACAATCTTTTCAAGATCAGAGATCTGCTTTTCAATATCAGTCGAATCAAGTTCGCAGAGTACGTCTCCTGCTTTTACCTGATCGCCGACACTTACGTTGATTTTCTTTACCTTGAGACTAGTAAGATCAGTCATGATAGTTGAGTCGTTATCAGTACTCTCAACTTTTCCTTCGATCTTAAGTGAACTGCTTAAGTCCTGTTCGGAAAACTCCGATACATTAACTTTTTTTGTGGTGTCAGTCTCTTTCTTTCCGCATCCGGCTGAAAGAAAACATAATGAGCAAAGAAGTGCAGTTACTCTCAGCATTTTTCTGTTCATAAAATTTGTCTATCCTTTCTTGTTTTGTTTTATTATGACACTATGATATGAAAGATGTCACATAAATAAATTATACTACTGACATTAAAAATTGTCAATATAATTTGTACTTTAAACAGCATCAGAATCAACACAATTCGTAAGCTGCGTGCATTTATAATTATCTATTAAGTATAGTATAACACCTATTTTTAGTAATTTCCTTATTTTAATATTACCGTACATTACAATTTTGTAACCTAAGGAAACGCTGATTAAATCGGAAATCCGGCTTCGCCGGATTTCCGAATGCAGTTAATCATTCCATTGACACTTTACTCGGTCATATGATATAATTATATAGAACGCAAAAATGATTTTTACGTTCACTTAAGTGTGCATAAGAGCATGAACTTTATTAATTCGGGGAGGCATAAAAATGGGATATAACAAGTATCTTTGGAATACCGGGAAGAAAGAATCAGAGGAAACTTTCGGCCAGGTAAAGATCTCTCCTATTGATGAAGCTGCCATGCCGACATTTGATGTCGTTATCCATTACGGAGCCGGCCACAAATGTGAAATAGCTGACTATAATCCGGACAATGTTGTACCGAAGGCGCTTTATCTTTTCAGTATAAGCTATTACAACATAATCCGTATCTCAGATCCGGCAGGTATATTCCAGGACGACGGTATTATTGTCGAAACCAGAAGAATAATCAACAGCCAGATGAATTTATACGGACACACACGTTTCTACCTTGTTAAAACATTTATGCTAAACTGATTTTTCAGATGCCATAAAACAAAATACATAAAAAAAGATGTGCAGACCTCATCAAAGGCTGCGCATCTTTTTTTATCATACGGGATCTCAGCTTATAATAACTGATCCAGTAACATCATCTTTATAGTACTGCTTTATTATCTTTCCTGTTTCGGCATCAGCCAGAACCACGCTGGCAAGAGTGCATCCGCAGAGAAGAGTATATTTTTCCACCGCATGGGCGAAATCTTCAAAGTTTTCTCTTTTGACCTCAAGAATGTCGCTGTCCTTTTCCGGTTCTTCAACATAACAAACAATGTATCTCACTTTTTTGTTCCTCCGTAAGAATTATTTGTCTTAATTTTACCACACGCAAATACAAAAGTCCAGCACAATAAAAAAATTTGACAAATAAACTTCTAAGTAGTAAAATTAGAATGTTTGATTATAAATCAAAGGAGGAAAAAATGAAAAAAAAGATCAGCAAGATCATACCTGCTGCTCTTCTCGCTGCTCCCCTGCCTTTTGCAGATCCTGCACATATCAGAACCGATGCAGCCGAGAACAGATCAATTGCAGGTCTGAAGCAATATATTTTCGGAAACATTCTTCAGCACTCCGATTATAATGCTTCACTTGACACGAACAACGACAAATGTCTTGATGTCTTTGACATCATCAGATTCAAGCAGGAACAGTACAGCATAGGTACATGCGGACTTACTGCCAGACCTGCAGAAACCACTGTCACATCGTTTGTTACTACTGCAACTACTGAACCGGCCAGAACCGGCATCAGCGAAGTAACTACGCCAGATGAAACATCAGCCGTAACAGATACTGCACCGGCTGAAACGACAGGAGAACAGGTTTCGGAAAGCATATCAGCATCAGAAACAACAGCATTCGTTTCTGCTCCTGAAACAGAAGCACAGGTTACAGGCATTACAGAAAGCACTGATGCTCAGGTAACCGAAGCTCTTACAACTACACTTACCGAAGGTGCTGTCACATCAGAAAGCACAGCTGCAGTAACTACTGTAACCACAGCGCCGGTCACCACCACGGTCACAACAACTACCGCTCCGGTAACCACAACTGTTACAACAACCTCGACAGCTCCTGCCACAACCGCAGTTACAACAACTACTGCTCCGGTGACTACTACTGTTACAACTACCTCGGCAGCTCCTGTCACAACTACAGTTACAACAACCACTGCTCCGGTAACTACAACAGTAACAACTACAACTGCGGCTCCTGTTACCACAGCAGTTACAACAACTACTCCGGCTCCGGTGACAACACTTCCGGAAAAGAAGATTATCTCAAGCGTCAAGAGCATGCTTCAGAGCCCTGAACTTCCGACAGGATGCGAAGCTACAGGCCTTACTATCGCAGTAAGATGGTACGGTTATGATGTCAGCAAAAACGATATGGCTATGAAATATATGCCTCGCCAGGATTTCTACTACTCGGGAGGAAAACTTATCGGTGCAGACTTCATAACTACATTTGCCGGTGATCCTTCAAGAAACGATCTTTCTTACGGATGCTACATTCCTTGTATGGTCAAGACAGTGGATAATTACTTCCAGGCTGTCGGAAGCAGCTACCGCGGCAAAGATATTTCCGGCAAGGAACTCGAAGACCTCTTCCCTTATATAGCAAACAATATTCCGGTCGTGGTTATTTCCACTCCGGAACTTGTAAACCCGAGAACGGGCGATTCATGGTATACTGCAGACGGCCGTTATGTCACATGGCAGCGTGGTCACCACTGCACAGTTCTTATCGGATACGACAAAACAAGATCAAAGGTTTACTGTGCAGACCCTATGATGCTCAAGGGTGTTGTTGAATGGGATATTGCCCAGTTCAAGAACATTTACAATCAGAAGGGCAAGCATGCAATGATAATCGATACCGGATCAGTTAAACCTCCTAAAAAGGCACTTAAGGAAGGCGACCAGGTCAGATTTGCAGGCTGGGTGAATACAAGCAGTGACGGATCCGGATCTGACAAATACCTTGACTCCGGCGTTTATACGATCACAAAGATCCTCGACCCTTCAATTAAAAGACCGGTAAACATCGGAAATGCAGGCTGGGCACCTTACGATGCTATCTATGAAAACCAGCCTTATTTCGGAAACGGAACTCCTTCCGAACCGACAACTCCGGAAAATCCGGCTTCGCCTTCACCTTCATCAAATGCAGAATCTTCGGTTACAAGCGGTCAGGTATACAACATAGTAAACTGCATGAGCCGTAAATACTTAAACGTTGACTACGGAAAAGATGCCGACGGAACAAACATCTACCAGTGGACAAGCGACGGAAGTACTGAACAGAAGTTCAAGGCAGTTGCTTCTTCTGACGCATGGAAACTCCTCGCAATGTGCAGCTCATCCGGCGGAAACCGTATGGTAACTGCAGTCAAGCCAGAAGACGGAGAAAACGTATATCTCTTCAAACCGACAAATGATGTAACTCAGCTCTGGACATTCACAAAGATAAAGGACGGCATATACGCCATCGGACTTAAAGCATATCCGGGTTATGTTCTCACATCGACAGACTACAATAACGGATCAGCCTCAGGTACATCAAAGACTTCAGGCGGCAACGTATTCATAAGCAGATACACAGGCGCTGAAAACCAGCTCTGGTATTTTGAAAAGAAATAAATAACGCAGAACTTTGCTGTGCTGATCAGTAAAGTTAACGGCACTTCATAAGTTCGGTATAAACGAAACAGCTCTGAATGATATTTGCATTCAGAGCTGTTTTTGATTATATGATTTACGATGCGTTTCCGCTCCGGTCGGTAAATCAGTTTTTCGCTTATTATTTATCTTCATCCATAAAATATGAAGGCGGTCCGTAAACCAGCTGAACTGGTTCAGGTTCAAACTCCGGTTCTTCTGATTCCGTTGTTGTTACTACAGGTTTGTTTACCGGTACAAAGCCCGGATCGATCGGCGGTATACCGTATTTAGGCTGCATACCTGTATCCCAGAAAGACGGGTCAGTTTCCGGTTCAGTTACTGCCGGTTCATCATCGTCAATAAATACAGGCGGAGCTCCGTACTTGGTCTGATACGAAGGTTCCGGAGAAACTTCCGGAATACCATATTCCGGCTGAGGAACAATATCATCCGGCGGCCATGAATCATCGTTCGCCGGGAGTCCGAACAGAGAACGCTGCATTATTTTTATATCTGTTTTGCTTATTGTTTCGTCAGCATCAAAATCTCCGAGTTCCCGCCAGTATCTCGTCTCGTTATCTCCTGTTCCGTTGGATTTCATCAGGATAAGATCAACAATATTTATCTTATTATCCATATTGAGATCGCCCTTAGCGTAAAACACCCACGGTGGTCCGTAAAGAACGGCCGCCTCAGATTCATTGCCTGCTGAAGGAGCTGCTAACTGAGACTGAACTGTAACCGCTGCAGAAAGAAGCGCTGCAGTCATAATAGTTTTTTTCGTTTTCTTCATCTGAATTCCCCTTTCAGAACTTACTGATATTATTCAAAACTTCACTGACAAAAATCCACACCTGTCAGTAAACAGTGGCATAACAAACTCGTGTTTAGTCATAAAAAAGCCATAAATTCTCCATATAAATCTATACACTTTTATTATATAATACGAATACGGAGAAGTCAATATTACTTACAATTTTTTATTTACAAAAACACGATAATGTGTTATCATTAAAGTAAACTTCAATATATTTTGTCACTTAATAATCACCAGAGCTCAGAGAGGAGAGCGTATATGGCAAAGTACCCGAATTTAAAAAAAGCGGTTATTTCACTTATCATGACTGCATCAGTAAGTCTCGGATTATGTTCATGCAGTAAAACAGGTCTTAACAAAAAACAGATGGCAGTTTATTTCTTTCAGGCCGGCAAGGCTGACGCACAGCTTATATATACTGATGATACAGCCGTACTTATAGACACCGGAGACAAGAATTACGGCGACAAAATCGCAGAATATCTGAAGAAGAAAGGTATAGGAAAACTGGATGCACTGATCCTCACTCACTACGACGAGGATCACATAGGCGGTGTTCCTACCCTGCTCGACGATGTCCTTCCTGACAGAATCTATGTTTCAAATCTACCGAAGGATTCGAAGGAAACTGCAGCTCTGAACGAAGCGCTGACACAGAACAGTCTTGAAACAACTCTGGTCGAAGGAAGCGAAACAGTGGAACTTGACCTTGACGGAATGAAAATAAAAATAGACGGACCGGATGAAAAGGTCTACGAGGAAAACGACTCAAACAATTCCTCACTGATAACAGAAGTTTATTATAACGGTCACAGTCTGCTGTTCATGGGAGATGCCCAGAAGCAGAGAGCTGAAGAATATATGGAACAGAATCCGGATAAAACTTTCCAAGTTCTGAAGGTACCTCACCACGGCTATTACCACAAATATCTCAAAAAGGTGGCAGAACAGTTTTCACCTGAATACGCAGTGATCACATGCTCGTCTAAAAACG
>JAGDDO010000031.1 GCA_017848205.1 Oscillospiraceae bacterium
AAAGAATCCTGACGGAAGCATCCGTCTTGTTATAAGAAACGGACAGTTTGCGATAACACTTCCTGCAAGCTGGGATGGTCACTTTGTAGCAACAGGTCACAACGCCAACAACTATGATGAAATGCCGTCAGAACTGGCGGTGATCGCCCTGGAAAGCAAACTTGCCTATCAGGACGAACACTACTCCGACGCAAGCCTGATCTCTCTTCACGTTTCAGCCGATCCGGGCGCAGAAAGTCCGTATATCGGTTACAAAACAACGGGTTATTCCGGCGGGGAATATCTGCGTTTATACAGTAGTTGCGCGGTTGACCGGTTCGAATGTTCAGAAGAAGCTTACGCGGAAAACCTTGCACTTTATGACACATTTGATCAGATCATATATGAAAGCTATTCCGAAGAAACCGGAAAACTCGAAAGAGAATACAATGCTCCTGACTACATCACAGATGTCAAATCCGGAACCTGCGGTCACAATACCAAATGGATATATGACACAGACAGCAGAACTCTGAGAATAAGCATGATGAGTGACGACGAAATGGACTATGTGAGAAGAAATCAGCCACATTCAATTGACCTTGCGCCGTGGCAAGAGATGAAATGGTATAAAGATATCGAAAACGTGGTTGTAGGAGAAGACATAGGCTGCGTCGGAATCAATTCTTTCGATAACTGCACTTCACTGAAGTCATTCACATGTCCGGATGAGGTAGTATGGATATCAGCGACAACATTCCAGAACTGCACATCGCTCACTTCAATAACTCTGCCTGAAAAGCTTGAAGCTGTTCTTAACTGTACTTTTGAAGGCTGTACAAACCTCAAGGAAGTAAAACTCGGAAACTGCATAACCGAGATACAGCACGGTGCCTTCAAGGACTGCACATCACTTGAAGTTCTCGAGATTCCTGAATCTGTCACAGCAATAAGTGATTATGCATTCAGAGGCTGCAGCGAAAACCTTGTGCTTAAATGCAAGGAAGGTTCATACGTTCAGCAGTATGCCGAAGCTCACGGCATGAAGTTTGAAGCGGTCGCAGAATAAACGAAACTTTCATCCAAAATTACTCTGTATAAAAAACCGGAAGCCGGACGTCAGATCAGATCCTGACGTCCGGCTGTTCTTTTAAGTGTTTACTGTAAAAGGGAGCGCAGAACAAAATCCTGCACTCCCTGTAACGCTTCACCGCAGACTCCGGTTCTGCGTGATATTCATTTTACTACAGCTGCGCTGTGAATTCAGATACGGTATATTTCCTGCTCACTGCGTCAAGAATCTCATCAGGCATGAGTTTGTGCGGTGCACGTACTGTCATGTTGATAAGTACCGTTCCGTCCTTTTTCTTCTTGATGCTCAGTCTCAGGACCTTAACGTGAAGCTCATGCATATACTCATTCACATCAGAAATTATGCCCTGCTTGTATTCCGTCCGGAAAGATATTTCCGAGACCATCATGTTTTCCGAACTCGGAAGTGACCAGTGCAGAATTAGCTGCAGAATTATTATCATTGCAGTAGCTACGATACCGATAACATACATTCCGGCACCTATCGCACATCCGACACCGCAGGTGGACCATATTCCGGCTGCAGTGGTAAGACCTTTTACGTAGCCGCCGCGCAGGAAAATAACTCCGGCTCCGAGAAAGCTGACACCCGTTATGACATTTGCCGCTATTCGCGAAACATCAACGTTTATACCGGGTGTTCCGACAATATCTATGAAGCCGTACTTGGACACTATAACAAGAAGCGACGCACCCAGTGTTACCATTATGTGTGTCCTTATTCCTGCTTCCTTCTGTCTCCGGCTTCGTTCATAACCAATTGCAGCGCCGCATACAGCAGCGATCACTATACGAAGTACAAGAGTTAATTCATCCGGCATAAACACGCCCCCTTTCCGTTATATAAATTATACCATATTCAAGGCTTTTCTTCAATATACAGTTATAAATGATATCACGGCAATAATCCAACTTTGTATTATTCTATTAATATTCAATGTAACCAATCGAAAAAACCGATACTCTTTGTATTTACTTACCAAATATAAGAAACTGAGTTGATTTAAGTACTTTAAAATGTTATAATGGAAAGAGTGAATAAATTTATAAAGGAGCTCAAAAAATGGCAAAATTAGTAAAGTATGACGTCGGCACTAACTTTGACAACAAACTCTTCGACATCGTTAAAGAGTGCGACAAAGACCACCGCATCAAGAACTTCTATGGCAAACTCAAGCAGGACGGTCTTCCGGGCGGTCGTGCCACATCAATAATCTCAGACCTTACTGATGACCAGTTTGTTCAGTACATCAAGGACTGCAACAGCCTCGGCATCACTTTTAACTACCTCATCAACCCTCTCTGTATGGGTCAGTCTGAATACGATCCTGTAGTCGGCAAGAACATCAGAGAAACCATCCACAAGCTCTATGACATGGGCGTTCGTTTCTTCACTATCAACTCTCCTTCACTCATCAAGTATGTTAAGAAGGAATTCAGTGACGTACAGGTAACACTCGGTCTCTACGCTTACCCTGTATCTATCCAGCAGATCGAATACTGGAGAAACTGGGGCGTTGACGAACTTACTCTCGACCACGCTTTCAACAGAAACTTTGATCTTCTCAGAACAGTAATGAAGACATACAAGGACAGCGATTTCGCAATGCGTGTTATCGCTAACAACTTCTGTCTTAAGGAATGTCCTTACCGTCTCACACACGGTGCTTTCGTAGGTCACTCAGATCCTACTGCTATTTCAATGGACTTCAGCCTTATCAACTGTACATACAGAAAGATCTCAAATCCGAAGGCTATGCTTACAGCTGAATGGATAAGACCTGAAGATGTTCACTACTTTGAAGAACTTGCTGAAGAAACAGGATACAAGAACTTCTCACTCAAGCTCGTTGACAGAACAAGAGCTACTCCGTTCATTGAACGTGTTGTAAAGGCATATCTTGCTGAATCATACGACGGAAACCTCCTCGACATCATCAACTGGCCTGAAACAAAGAATATCGTACGTGACAGTATTACAAAATCACCGGCAGGAGCTCCTCCGGCAGGTGCACCAGCAGGTATGCCTGCAGGCGGTCCTCCGGCTGGTATGCCTCCGTTCGCTGGCGGCCCTAACGGTATGCCTGCAGGTGGTCCTCCGGCTGGTATGCCTCCGTTCGGCGGTCCTAACGGTATGCCTCCTGTAGGCGGCCCTCCTGCCGGTGCTCCGAGAATCAGATTCATGGAATACATGAACCCTACATTCGCACCTATCTACGGAAGAGTAATGAACTTCCCTAAGATCTACATCGACAACAAGAAACTCGACGGATTTATGGATCACTTCATCAAGCACAACTGTTCAAACTCACTTTGTGCCGGAACTATCATTGAAGACGGCATGAAGTGTGACCACGCATGTGACCGCTGCGGCGCATGGGTAGACAAGGTAATCTCCTATGACAAGGCAGAAGTAGAAGCATGGAAGCAGGTTGCTGAAACACTCTTAAACGGTCTCCCGGCAGGCGC
>JAGDDO010000306.1 GCA_017848205.1 Oscillospiraceae bacterium
GTCAGACGTTCTTGTTTTCGCTCTTGAAAACGAAGCTACAATAATTATCAGACCTTCAGGCACAGAGCCGAAGATCAAGGTATACTACACAACAACAGGAAAGACACAGGAAGAAGCTACAGCTTTATACGAAAAGCTCGATGCTGAATTCAGAACAATACTTGGATTCTGATAAAACAATTATTTATTCATAAATAACAGCGGAGACAGGGGCGAAGTCCCCTGCTCTGCTTCTCGCAGATCTGATTAGTATTCTTCAAAAAAGTGTTGACATTAATCATGTAATATGTTATAATAATTTTTACAAGTGAATTATCGATAGTACTACTGTCTAAAGTAACTGATGGGCTACTATGTTAATCATAATAGTTTATTGCAAAGAGGTGACACTACTAATGAAAAAGGATATCCATCCAAGCTTTGAAAAGGCTACGATCACATGCGCTTGTGGTAACGTACTTGAAACACGTTCTACAAAGGGCGATCTTAAGGTTGAAATCTGCTCAAAATGCCATCCTTTCTTTACAGGTAAGCAGAAGCTTGTTGATACAGGCGGACGTGTAGACAGATTCAAGAAGCGTTTCGGCAAGAACTAAGTTTCGGAGAAACCAAGGGTGACTTTATAATTTATAGAGTCGCCCGTTTTTATTTACTTGCAAAGTGGTGTTTAAATGGGTTACAGAACAATAAAAAAACCGGACAGCATAACATTTACCGAACGTCGTTCTGAGTTTATAGCATACCTGTGCCCTGTTCACACCAATGACGAAGCAGTCGCTTTTATAAATGAAATAAAATCTCTTCACAGAAAAGCTACTCACAACGTGTACGCATACATTCTCCGCGACAACAACATAACCAGATATTCTGACGACGGAGAACCTCAGGGAACCGCCGGTGTGCCTGTACTGGACATTCTTCAGAAGAACGGGCTCACGGACATATGCTGTGTTGTAACGCGTTATTTCGGCGGCATACTGTTAGGAGGCGGCGGGCTGGTACGTGCCTACTCCACATCAGCCAAGCTTGCTGTTGAAAACGCTGAGATAATGGACATGTGTGAATGCTACAGAATATCATTCTCCATGGACTACAACCTGTACAGCAAAGTAGCTTATTTTCTTCCGCAGTACGAGGTGAAGGAACTTTCCTCAAAGTTCGAGGACAATATTTTCCTTGAGCTTCTCGTAAAGGAAGAACATTTCGAACCTCTTAAGGCCAAGCTTACCGACGTTTCAAACGGTAAGATAGAGATCGAAGAATCGGAAAAGCTTTTCGAGGATTTTTCATAACGCACCGCTCATCCGGAGGGCTACCATGGCATTATCTGAAGATTTTCTTTACCAGCTGAGACTCGGTAATCCGATAGAAGATGTATTCAGCTCCTATACCTCCCTGAAAAAGCACGGATCAACTTCCAAGTGTCTGTGTCCTTTCCACTCGGAAAAAACTCCTTCATGCACAGTCTACAGTGACACACAGAGTTTTTACTGTTTCGGATGCGGAGCCGGAGGAGACGTTATTTCATTTATAAAAAGAATTGAAAACCTAAGCTACATTGAAGCAGTCCGCTTTCTTGCAGAACGCGCGGGAATAAGCATGCCGGAAAACGACGGCAGAAGCGATGAGTCCGCAAGAAAAAAAGCAAGGACCTACGAGATAAACAGAGAAGCCGCAAAGTTCTTCTTCAAATATCTCCTCTCCGGTCCCGACAAGCGCGGACTTGAATACTTTAAGGAAAGAAAGCTTACACCGCAGACCATCAAAAAATACGGTCTGGGATATGCTCCCGATGACTGGCATGTACTCCGTGACCACTTAAGGTCACTTGGCTACCGCGACGAGGAGCTTATTACCGCAGATGTATGCAAGTACTCCGACAGGGGTGCCTACGACAACTTCCGCGGCAGAGTCATGTTCCCTATTATCGATCTCCGCGGCAATGTTATTGCCTTCGGAGGACGTATAATCGGAGATAAAAAAGGACCGAAGTACGTCAACACTGCTGACACTCCGGTTTTCAAGAAGAGCAGAAATCTTTTCTCGCTCAACCATGCAAAAAATTCATCTTCAAAAAGGCTGATTCTTGCAGAAGGATATATGGACGTTATCTCCATCAACCAGGCGGGTTTTGAGAATGTGGTAGCCACACTCGGCACTGCCCTCACACCTGAACAGGCAAGGCTGATGTCCCAGTACGCCTCCGAAATAATCATATCATACGACTCGGACGAGGCCGGACAGACTGCCACACGAAGAGCAATAAATCTTCTTTCGGCTGCAGGGCTGAATACAAAAATTCTGAAAATTCCTGACGCCAAGGATCCTGACGAATATATCAAGAAATTCGGAAGCACGCGTTTCAGGCTTCTGCTTGACGGTGCTGATGACGCAGTCAGCTTCGAGCTTGAAAAATGCAAGGCAGGACTTGACCTTAACGCCGAAAATGATAAATACACTTATCTTAAGAAAGCAGTCAGTGTTCTCGCATCGCTTGAAGATGCCCTTCAGCGTGACGTATACATTTCACGTATCTCACGCGATGCGGGTATCAACATAAACGTTCTTAACGAACAGGTGGAGCACGCTGTAAAGGCAAAGAAGAACATAAAGCAGAAGCTGGAATGGGAATCAACAAAGCGCAGCCTCACAAAGAAGGATGAGATAAATCCGGAGGCAGCAATATTCTCAAGCCAGAGCAAAGCTGAAGAATTCATTATTCTTTACCTTATGAAGAACCCTGACAGGCTTAATGATATAACCGCAAAGATAAAGCCGGAGGAATTCGTAACCGAGTTCAACAAACGTGTTTACCTTGCGGTGGCAGATGCAGTTGGAAGTTCAGCCGAGTTTTCGCTTTCCCTGCTTTCTGAAACCTTCAGCGATGCTGAAATGGGCAGAATAAGCGGAATGGCAGCGCGAAACCGCGACATTACCATAAACGAAAACACCTTGAATGACTGCATAAATGTTTTAAAAAAATTCGACAGAAATTCTGTGTTCGCAAAGGACTCGGAGATCTCAGACGACGATCTCCGCTCTCTGCAGATACACAGATAAATATAAAATACAGGAGGAACTTTTTATGGCAAGTGAAAAAAAGACAATTGAAAGCTTACTTGAACAGGGTAAGGCTACCGGAAAACTCACGACCAAGGAAATTACTGATGTTCTTGAGGAGACCGACTTTGATGTTGATCAGATGGATTCTTTTTATGAAACATGTGCCAACCTCAACATTGAAATTGTCGAAGATTTTTCTCCTGACACAGATCTGAAGATCGGACTTGACTCCGGACTTAACGACGACCTTGAAATGGCACTTTCAACTGAAGGTATCGCCATCGATGACCCTGTTAAGATCTATCTGAAGGAAATCGGTCGTGTTCCTCTTCTTTCAGCTGAAGAAGAGATCGAACTCGCAGAAAGAATGGGCAAGGGCGATCCTTACGCAAGAAAGCGTCTTTCTGAAGCAAACCTTCGTCTTGTTGTAAGTATAGCAAAACGTTACGGCGGACGAGGAATGCAGTTCCTTGACCTCATTCAGGAAGGTAACTTAGGTCTTATCAAGGCAGTTGAAAAATTTGACCACACCAAGGGATTCAAGTTCTCAACATACGCTACATGGTGGATCAGACAGGCTATCACAAGAGCTATTGCTGATCAGGCAAGAACTATCAGAATTCCTGTTCACATGGTTGAAACTATCACAAAGGTAAAGAAGATCTCAAGCCAGCTTCTTCACGAAAACGGACACGATCCGACGGCTGAGGAAATTGCTGAAAAGCTCGAAATGCCTGTTGAAAAGGTACGTGAGATCATGCGTATAGCACAGGATCCTGTTTCACTTGAAACACCGATCGGTGAAGAGGAAGACAGCCATCTTGGTGACTTCATTCCTGACGATGACGCTCCGGCACCGGCTGAAGCTGCTTCACTTGTTCTTCTTAAGGAACAGCTCAACGAAGTACTCAACACACTCACAGACCGTGAGGCAAAGGTATTAAGACTTCGTTTCGGTCTTGAAGACGGACGTTCACGCACACTTGAAGAAGTAGGCAAGGAATTTGAAGTTACAAGAGAACGTATCAGACAGATCGAAGCCAAGGCATTAAGAAAGCTCCGTCACCCAAGCAGAAGCAAGAAGGTAAAGGACTTCCTTGACTGATAACCTTACTTAATCAGATAAATAATGTCCGCAGCGATGATCATAGAGATCTGCGCTGCGGACTTTTTTATACTAATGAAACAGCAATCCGGCGAAGCCGGATTGGCTGGAGAGTGGAGATTACGGGACTCCGCCCCGCCCCCTGCGCTGATTTATTCATAAATCAGCGTTTACTTAGATTCACTTTACAAAACAAAGAGACCCTGGATTCTTCCACCGGGTCTCTCTTATTTTTTATTCAATTGTAAATTCATATTTTCACCTGAACTTTTAAGTGTAATGTACGGATCCACTCGTCCGGACATATCCGTTCATGTTAAGCTTAGAATTTCTGGCGGACTCATCCTTTCTCAAGTCTGATCATTCTCCTGACAGTGAAGTATTTAAAAACCATAAACATCACTCTCTTTCCGGAAAATCTATATAAACTCCCCTTTTACAAGGGGCCGCCTACTCGAGCTTAAAGTAATTTTTACATTGGAAACACCCTTTACAGTTTATTTCGTTTCATAAAAGTTACTTATCATTCCATTGGTCACACCTATTTCTTAATAGATTTATCGAAATATTTGAAAATCAATTCCAAGTGGAATACCTATTTCAGTTTATTTCTGGTCGAAGTAGTAATACCATTATTCCATCGGTCACACACCTATTTCTTTTTGTATTTGATCGAAGTAATATTTAATCAGTCCATTGGTCACACCTATTTCAGTTTATTCTGGTCGAAGTAGTAATACCATTTATTCCATCGGTCACACACCTATTTCTTTTTGATATTTGATCGAAGTAATAACTAATTAGTCCATTGGTTCCACCTATTTCAGTTTTATTTCTGGTCGAAGTAGTAATACCATTTATTCCATTGGTCACACCTATTTCAAATTTATTTTTCGGGCCGTAACTTCCAAAATCGTTAAAGGCCTTATCCCCAGTTCATTTAACCTCATCACATAAATTGTCCATATCAGGATCAGTCTGAATTCATCGAGTGATACAAACGCTTACGGCTAAATGAAACCAGTGTCAACCGCAGCCATTAACGACTCACATTGATACGAGAAGCTGTCTTTCAGCAAAGACTTCTGACTACGACTAAGCTCCCGGAAAATACCCCATTTCCGCGAGCCACGAAAGACCACTCGTTCATCGATGACTCATCACTATTAACTTCCATTGGACCCGCCTCCTGTTCTTCCCGAAACTTGTCCCAGTCGGTCACTTCCCGTAACTCCGGATCACAGCTGCTTTATAAGCTTCTCATAAGCTTTCAATTACTTCATAAGCACTGCCGGAATCAACTTCTGATCACTGAAACCGTTTTTGAAAGTTCCAACGCCGTTCTTATCGCCTGAACTTTGTTTTTCCTTTCCATGACTATATAATATCATATTTATCTGTGAATGTCAACACTTTTTTTGATTTTTCTCTTATTTTTTTGTTTGTTTTGATTTTTTTAGAATACTATTGACAACACTATTCTTTTGTAGTAAAATTAAAAGGTAGGTGTTATTCACACCGGAAGTAACAGGCCCGCGGGCAGAAGGGAGAATTATCATGCCGGAAATATCAGAATTCGGACCTGATCTCTATACATTAGTTGATGAAGAGGGCGTTGAACAGACCTTTGAACTTCTTGATGTCATGGAGGCAGAAGGAAATACATATTACGCACTTGTACCATACGCTGAAAATCCTGAGGACATTCTTGAAGGCAGCGACGAACTTGTCGTTCTCAAGATGGAGGAAGTTGACGGCGAGGAACTCCTTGCATCCATTGAAGACGATGAAGAGTTCGAGAGAATCGGCCAGATGTTCCTTGACAGGATCATGGAAGAGTTTGACGAGGACGAGGAAGACGAAGCGGAAAATGAAGAATAATTCATAAAAAACAGAGTTGACAAGCCTGTTCTTTTGTGATATAATTCTAATTGAAAAGAAAAAAATGTAATTTCTGCCTTGTACGTTCTATACAGCTCATATAATCCAACACTTTTACTTAGGGAATTTTGCTCTGACTGCGGACTGCAGACCTCCTCATTTCGGGACGAAGGGAGTATGAAACTTTCAGGCTGATACCCACCTGCTGAATAAGCGGGTTTTATATGCTGTGTAATACGGCAAGGCGGTATATATTTTTAAAACACCAGATACAGTTTTGTACCTGGTGTTTTTGTTTGCCTTGTTGTAAGCACCGATTTAACCGCAAATCCGGCGCAGCCTGATTTGCAGGAGAACAAAAAAACGGGGCTTCGCCCCGTACCCCTGCGCTGATTTATGAAGAAATCAGCGCTTCTTAATACATACAAAAAAGGGGCTGGTAAGAAACTACCGTTTTAAAAGGTAATAATCATCACTTCGTGCTGATTATTACTATTAAAAAATGGAAAATGAATTTCGATGATAATCGAGATTCATTTTCCATTTATTTTTTCGTTTTTAACATGAA
>JAGDDO010000307.1 GCA_017848205.1 Oscillospiraceae bacterium
CAGATGGTCGAATCGCGTGATCTCAGTACCGGCGGGCATATAAAGAGGACCAGCGAGGTGGTGAGGATCTTTTCCGAAAAGCTTCTTAAGTCTGACATGGGCTTTGATCCTGCTTTCCTTGAGTGTGTCATAAGAAGTGCTCCTATGCATGATCTCGGCAAAATAGGTGTCGATGATGCGGTCCTCCGCAAGCAGGGGAAGTTTACCGACGAAGAATACGGTAAAATGAAGAAACACTCTGAAATAGGTGCAGTCATGGTACGAAAGATACTCACAGGAGTTGAGGAGGACAGTTTCGTTGAAATAGCTGCCAACATAGCTCACTATCATCATGAAAAGGTAAACGGAAAGGGTTATCCCTGCGGACTTGCAGGGGATGATATACCTGTTGAAGCCAGAATAATGGCGCTGGCAGACGTTTTTGACGCACTTGTTTCAAAGCGCTGCTACAAGGAATCTTTCTCATTTGACAAGGCCTTTGAGATTATAAAGGCTGATTCCGGTTCGCATTTTGATGCGAAGCTGGCAGAGATCTTCCTGCAGTGCCGGCCGGAGCTTGAAACATTCTACAGCGTTGAAAAAAGCATCGAATCTCCGGAATGAAATATGCCGGAAGCTTACATAAAAGGAATTAAATTTTCATTAAAAAAAGGGCTGATCACAGCATGATCAGCCCTTTCGTCCGCAATTATCGCTATTGCAACTGTGTTAAATATGTGTTATAATGAAAACATTACAATAAATTCAGGAGAGTGTGGTTATATGTTCAATATTGCAGTAGCTCAGTCGGGCGGCCCGACCTGTGCTATCAACGCATCACTTGTCGGCGTTTACAGGGAAGCCCTCAAGGAATCTTCCATCGATGCGGTATTCGGTTCGGTAAATGGTATAGAAGGTATCATTCAGAACCATATGATCAATCTGAAGTCAATGATCCTTTCAAACGATGACATGGAACTTCTCAGACAGACCCCGTCAACAGTTCTCGGATCGTGCAGATACAAGCTTCCGGACTGGGAGGAAGACGAGGAAGTTTACAAGAAGATAAAGGATACTCTGGTCCAGAGAAATATCGGAGCTTTTTTCTATATCGGCGGTAATGATTCAATGGATACGGTAAACAAGCTTTCCGAATATTTTAAGACTATCAACCTTGATATCAAGGTAATCGGTATTCCGAAGACTATAGACAATGATCTGTGCATTACTGACCATACACCTGGTTTCGGTTCAGCAGCCAAGTATGTCGCAACAACAATGAAGGAAATCACACGTGACAGTATCGTTTACAGTATTCCTTCAGTTACTATAGTTGAAATAATGGGACGCCACGCAGGATGGCTCACAGCATCGTCAGCAGTGCTCCATGCACTCGGCGAAACTGCTCCTCATCTCGTTTACGTTCCGGAAGTCAAGTTCTCTATCGAAGGCTTTGTAAGAGACGTAAGACAGGAACTTTCAAAGCACAAGGCAGTTATAGTTGCTGTTTCCGAAGGCATTGAAGTACCTGAGGGCGTTCAGTCAGGTGAAGTTGACAATTTCGGACACAAGTATCTTTCCGGTATCGGCAAGTATCTTGAGGAAACAGTCAGAAAGGAGATCGGATGCAAGGTCCGTTCCATCGAGCTCAACGTTATGCAGCGCTGCTCATCTCACTTAGGCTCGGCAACAGACATCGCCGAAGCTGAAATGATCGGTGCTGAAGGTGTAAAATGCGCTCTTGCCGGCGTATCTGGCAAAGTTATGGTGTTTAAGCGCATCTCTGATATGCCTTACACAGTTGCTGTTGAGACAGCAGACGCTTCCAAGATAGCAAATCAGGAAAAGTTCCTTCCTAAGAAATATATCAACTCAGCAGGAAACAATATTGAGACCAAGGCACTTGACTACTTCCTTCCGCTTATCCAGGGAGAACTCAACCTCGTTATGGAACACGGTGTTCCGAAGCATTTCGCTATACACGAATCTGTACTTAAATAAAGGAGTACTGAAATCTGATCAGTGGCTCTGGTCAGGTGACATCAGCAGTATGTGAAAAACAGAAAATAAGGGGAACTCAGATTTATTCAAAAATCAGTGTTTCCTAAGAATAATACGGGAGAAGACATGAAAAAAGAAATAACAGAAAAGCTTACAGGTTTAGAACAGACACATCTTTTAAGACATTATGACGAACTTTCTTCTGATGACCAGAAGACATTACTGAAACAGATCGACGGTCTCGATTTCTCAGTCCTTGATGAAACAGGCGCCGAAGAAGAACGAGGCACCATTGCTCCGATGAGACCGGAAGATGTAAAAACTGTTGCAGAAATTGAAAAGAACCGTGACAGATATTTCAGAACAGGCGCTGAAGCTATTAAAAACGGCAAGGTGGGGTGCGTCCTTCTTGCAGGCGGCCAGGGAAGCCGTCTTGGTTTCAACAAGCCTAAGGGTATGTTCAATATCGGTGTCGACAGGGAACTCTATATTTTCGAGTGCCTTATCAACAACCTTCTTGACGTTGTAAAGGAAACAGGAGCCTTTGTTCCTCTTTTCATCATGACCAGCGCTGACAATGACTCTGATACAAGAGAATTTCTTGCAGAACATAATTATTTTGGCTATGACGCTGATCATATCTGCTTTTTCGTTCAGGAACAGCTGCCTACAGTTGATACTGAAGGAAAACTCATGCTTTCAGGCAAGGGCGTAGTGTCTACTGCCCCTAACGGAAACGGCGGCTGGTATGCTTCAATGATCAGGTCAGGCATTTCAGAAGAACTCGAAAAACGCGGAATAGAATGGCTCAACGTATTTGCCGTTGACAATGTGCTTCAGCGCATGGCTGATCCGTGCTTTATAGGTGCAGTTATTGAATCAGGAAAGCAGTCAGGTGCCAAGGTGGTAGCCAAGGCAGCTCCTGAAGAACGTGTAGGTGTTATGTGCCTTGAAGACGGCAGACCTTCTATCGTTGAATACTATGAAATGACAGATGAAATGATCGAAAAACGCGATGAAAACGGCGTTCTTTCATACAACTGGGGCGTTATCCTCAACTACGTGTTCCACGTGAACAGACTCAATGATATTATTGACATGCGTCTTCCGCTTCACCGTGCTTTCAAGAAGATAAAGCACATCGACGGAAACGGCAATGTCGTTGAACCTGAAGAACCTAATGCCTATAAGTTTGAAACACTCGTTCTTGACATGGTCAAGCTTCAGGACAGCTGTCTCGCTTATGAAGTTGACAGAAAGAGGGAGTTTGCTCCGGTCAAAAACAAGGAAGGTGTTGACTCTGTTGACACTGCAAGGGAACTTTTAAAATACAACGGTGTAATTATCTGACAAAAAAGAAGAACAGCCCTTTAAGACTGTTCTTCTTTTTTTGTGAAGACACAATTATAACAATTTTTTTTAGAAAAAAAGGATTTACAATTCCCCTGAAATATGATATAAATATATATGGACAAATAAAAAAAGATTTAAAGAATATGAAAATTGAATTTTCAGGAAAGTAATGGTTCAAAAATGGGTATTTCAATGGTAATTGCTCTGCTTTGCGGAGTGGCACTGTTCCTTTACGGAATGACACTTATGGGAGACGGACTTAAGGCTGTAGCCGGCAGTAAACTGGAGATGATCCTCTACAAGCTGTCAGGAACTCCGCTTAGAGGTGTGCTCTTAGGTACCGGCATCACAGCAGTCATTCAGTCTTCATCAGCGACATCCAACATGACAGACGGATTTGTTAATTCCGGTATGATGAAAGTAAAACAGGCCATCGGCATAGTTATGGGAGCAATCATAGGAACATCTGTAACAGGATGGATCATCTGTCTTTCTGATGTAGGCGGATCATCATCAAGTCTGCTGTCACTTCTGTCCACTGACACTCTTACAGGGATAGTAGCTGTCATCGGTATTTATCTGAAGATGTTCTGCAAACAGAAGACAAAGCAGTCGGTAGGTAACATTCTCATGGGATTCGCCATTCTTATGACAGGAATGGACGCTATGAGTACATCAGTTTCAGTATTAAAGGAAGAACCTGCATTTATCAGACTTCTTACATCTTTCAGAAATCCTCTTGTAGGAATTCTTTTCGGTATGCTGGTCACATGTGTTCTCCAGAGTGCATCAGCAACTATCGGTATTCTTCAGGCACTTGCTTCTACAGGCGCTATTTCATTCGAAATTGCATTCCCTATAATAATGGGTATTGAAATAGGTGCAGCAGTTCCGGTACTTCTTTCAGCTCTCGGAATA
>JAGDDO010000308.1 GCA_017848205.1 Oscillospiraceae bacterium
ACAGCAACCTACTGGTCGCTGTTCGGACAGATAGTCATTCTTCTCATGATCCAGGTCGGCGGTATGGGTGTCATCACCATTGGTCTTGCGGTAATGAGGGCATCCGGCAAGAAGATAGGTCTGTGGACGCGAAGTACCATGCAGGAGTCCATATCAGCACCGTCACTCGGCGGAATTGTTCATCTTACCGGATTTATACTTAAAGGATCAGCCATCATCGAGCTTATCGGTGCGGCGCTTCTTGCACCTGTGTTCTGCAGGGATTTCGGTATAGCAAAGGGAATATGGTATTCCATCTGGCACTCGGTATCGGCTTTCTGCAACGCCGGATTTGATCTTATGGGAGTAAGGGAGCAGTTTTCATCACTGTGTACCTACAGCGACAATGTTTACGTGAACATCGTCATAATGCTTCTGATAATAGTCGGAGGTATAGGATTTCTGGTGTGGAACGACATTCTTACACACAGGCATCATTTTAAGAAATACACGCTTCAGACAAAGGTCGTTCTTATAACCACGCTGATACTTATTTTTCTTCCGGCTGTCTATTTCTTTTTCTTTGAATACGGCGGATGTCCGGTCGCTGAAAGAACTGTAAGCTCGCTGTTTCAGTCCGTTACTGCAAGAACAGCCGGATTCAACACACAGGATCTTGCAGCAATGGATGAGTCGGGTACGCTTATCATGATAGTTCTCATGCTTATCGGCGGATCTCCGGGATCGACAGCCGGCGGTATGAAGACAACAACGGTCGCTGTTCTTTATCTTGCGGCAGCAACGGTATTCGGACGAAGAAACGACGTTCAGTGCTTTAAAAGAAGACTTTCAGAGGAAACAGTGAGAGATGCCGGAGCTATACTTTTCATGTATCTCATGCTGTACATAACAAGCGGCGTGATAATAAGCAGGACAGAGGATCTTCCGCTGCTTACCTGTCTGTTTGAGACCGGCTCTGCTGTCGGAACAGCAGGACTCACACTTGGCATAACCACGGGACTTAAGCTGTCATCACACATAATACTGATGATACTCATGTTCCTTGGAAGGGTAGGAGGACTCACGCTTATCTACGCTGCGCTTCCTTCTGCGGAAAACCAGACTTCACGTATGCCGCTTGAAAAAATAAATGTAGGATAAGGAGAATGAGAAATGACAACAGTTCTTATAATAGGAGTCGGAGAATTCGGAAGCAATGTTGCCAGAAGAATGAGTGAACTTGACTGCGAGGTAATGGCGATCGATACTGATGAGGAACGCATCAACGCCATTCTTCCGTATGTTACGGAAGCACAGATCGGTGACGGCACCAATGAGGAGTTCCTCAAATCTCTCGGTGTGGATAACTATGACGTATGTATCGTTGCACTGGGCGGACTTTTCCAGTCATCACTTGAAGCAACTTCGCTTTTAAAGGAACTCGGTGCTTCAATGGTAATTTCAAGAGCAACAAACGACGTCCAGATGAAATTCCTCCGCCGCAACGGTGCTGACGAAGTTGTTTATCCTGAAAAGCAGATGGCAATCAGAATTGCCACAAAATACGCTTCGACAAGCATTCTCGATTTCATTCAGCTCGACAACAACTACTCGATCTACGAGATGGTAGTTCCGAAAACCTGGTTCGGAAAAAGCGTTGCCCAGATCGACGTAAGAAAGAAATTCGACATAAACATCCTCACCTTAAAAAGAGGCGACAGCGTATTTCTTCCGAGACCTGACACAGTTTTCGAATC
>JAGDDO010000309.1 GCA_017848205.1 Oscillospiraceae bacterium
ACGGCAGATGCTGATTATACTAAAATGCTTGAAAACCTGAATGAGAAAAAAGCGAAAAGTCAGGTGAAAGCTCCTAAGGATGGAATAATCTGCGAAATGATAGCTTCAGAAGGAGAATCAAATCCCAACGGAGAAGTTCTTAAACTGGCTGATCCTGACAATTATTGCGTAACTGTAGTGGTAAGCCCTCTGAATGCAGATTATGTAAAAGAAGGTATGAAAGCGGTTTTTACAACTGCTCTTACAGGTGACAGGAATATCAATGGTACAGTAAAGTCAGTTGCTGGTTTTTACAACGGCAATGGCTACGATGTTGTAATAGAAATAGAAGATGAAGACATCGTAAAACAGCTTCGGCCAAATATCAGTGCAGCAGTAAGCATTTACAGCGCTTTTTGCGATGATAATTACGCTGTACAGTATGATGCTGTTTTTGAAGAAAACGGCGAGACATACGTTTACAGGGCTGTAAAGAATAAAGACGGATATATTGCTGAAAAGGTCAGGGTTACTCTTGGAAAGAGATCGAGTTTTTATATAGAGGTCACTGATTCTGAACTGAATGAAAATGATATGATACTTGGCAATGCTTCTGAACTGAGCGAAGGTCAAAGGATAAGGATCAGGGGATGATATATGATGAATATTTTTGATTATGTTATCTCTGCAGTTAAAAATCTGAAAAGTAATGTAATAAGAACCTTTTTGACGATAATAGGTATAGTTATCGGTATCAATTCTGTTATCATGATAAATATGCTTGGAAATTCGCTCGGAAGTACACTGACTGAGTTCTTCAATGCTCTTATCAAAAAACAGTATGCTCAGATCATTCTTGTTCCGGATGAGGGAAATGATGCAAAGCCCGATGAATACGGCTATTATGACACCGGAAACGTAGTATTGTCAGATAGAATACTTGAACGCTACGAAAGCAGAAATGAAGATGCCGTTGAGCGTGTCAGGTTCTGTGACAAGGATTATGCTGCTATGATATCAGAAGGTGAAAAGGATAACTCTGTCATGGTAAGCGGTGTATCACCATCTTACGATGGACTTGTTGGCGGTGATGTTATCAAAGGAAGATTCATCAATGATAACGATGTTGCAAACTGTGTATCTGCTGCTGTAATATCCGAACTTTCAGCAGAAAAATGCTTTGGTGATGAAGATCCGATAGGAAGACAAATATCTGTTGTTTCAACCGAAGATGGCGGTTATTCTTTCTCCCTTACAGTTGTAGGGGTATATAAATACAGTGAACTGATAAACGGATTCTATCTCGACGGAAAAGAAAGCTCGCTCCTTTATATCCCATATTCCTATATGGAACATATTACAAATAAGAGAATAAGTGACTCCGGCAGTGTACTGTATCAGGTCAGAGATGACAGAATAAATGCTGACAGCAAAGCTTTTTTTATCAGGGATACTGAGGCCTTCTTTGAACAGTATCTTAACGGGACCGGATGGAAGGCATCTGTTGAATTTATTCAGGACGATATAAATAAGTATAACTCAATAATTGATGTTGTTACAACTATTATAACTTTTATTGCAATGATATCCCTGTTTGTAGGCGGTATAGGAGTTATGAATGTTATGATAGTAAGCGTTTCTGAACGTACAACTGAAATTGGTGTCCGAAAAGCTATGGGTGCATCAAATCTTTCCATAATCATGCAGTTCCTTGTTGAATCTGTAATGATAGTCATGCTCGGTTCTGCTATAGCTATATTGCTCGGAATGTTCTTTATGAAATGCATAGCACTTTTACTTGTTCATTTTGCGGGAGAATACAACATTGCTATGAACGTTGATTTGAGTATGTCTCCGCAGATCATATTTATTGCCATACTATTCTCATTGTTCATAGGAATAGTTTTTGGTATATCACCTGCGCTTAAAGCAGCCAGAATGGAAATTGTTGATGCTCTGAGATATGAATAAGATTATATAATTAAAAAAATTACACAAAAAAGTATTGATTTTTGATCGGTTTTATGGTATAATTTTAAAGACAATTTTTTACAGACTAAAAGATGCCCCATCACAGCATCTTTTTCGGGAAGGAATGAGTAAACCAATGAAAATCGATCTGCACTGTCATACGACTTTATCTGACGGATCGCTTGGAATCGAAGATGTAATCGCACAGGCAAAGAAAACAGGGATAGACGTGCTATCAATAACTGACCACGACACCCTTTCATCATATTCAAGAGCAGCAGTACTTGCTGAAAGATACGGCGTAAAGATAATTCAGGGCGTTGAAATGTCCGCATGGGACAAACAGAGAAACCAGAAGGTTCATATTCTCTGCTATGCGCCGAAGAAGCCGGACAGACTTGAAGGTCTCTGCCTCAAGTGCTGTGAGATAAGAAAATCATGTTCAAAGGAAATGATCGATAAAGTCAGAGAGCTTTATCCTATAAGCGAAGAAAGCGTACTCAAGCATGCTACAGGAAGCAAGAGTATTTTCAAACAGCACATCATGCGTGCGCTTATCGAATACGGCTATGCACTCGAATTCTACGGCGCGCTCAACGATGAACTCTTTAATCTGAAAAACGGCACCTGTCTCGTTGAACGTGAATATCCGGACGTTAAGTTCGTTCTCGAACTTATACGTGCTGCCCGCGGCGTTTCCGTAATGGCACATCCGGTACAGTACGACAACATCGAACTTCTCGAAGAACTTGCTGCCGAAGGCAAGATCGACGGCGTTGAGATCGGTCACTATACTGCAGACGAGGCTGCAAGAAGCAGAATGCAGGAAATAGCCGACAAGTACGATCTTATAGTAACAGGCGGTTCCGACTTCCACGGCCTTTACAACGCAAAGCCTACATACCTCGGAAGCGAAACAACAACAAAGGAAAATTTCGACAGAATAATCAGGCTTTCAAACAAGAGAGCATCTGAAGACAAGGCGCCGGCTGCACCAAAAGCAGATGAAAAACCGGCTGCACCTGCAAAAGGAGAGTAAACTGCATGAACGTAAACTTCACACCAAAGGGCGTATGCGCAAGAAACATGAGCTTCGACATTGAAGACGGAGTAATAAGAAACCTTAAAGTAACAGGCGGATGCAACGGAAACCTCAAGGGTATTGCAAGTCTTGTCGAAGGCATGAAGATCGAAGATGTTGCCGCAAAACTTGAAGGCATCGACTGCAACGGCAAGGGCACATCATGTCCTGACCAGCTCGCCAAGGCTGTAAGAGCATATTTATGATCAGATGAAGAGACACTGATCTGCTTAAAGACCGGTGAACTCTTTGTGAACAGATAAACTATCAGACCGGTGCAGCCATTTGTGCTGTACCGGTTTCTTTCGGGATAACAGAAAAAAATAGATATCAGGCGGAGAAAATGTACTATTCAATACAGCTGATTTTCGGAGACAGAGTCTGTGAGCGTATTCTGTCACTTGATGACGGAAATGAAAGCTTCATAGATATTTCTGATCTTACAAAGAAGAAAGACTGCGTGATTTCCTTTGAAAAGTCCGGAGGAAAGCTGCGCATAAAAAATGACGGCAGCATCCTTGTTACAGGTGATGACGTTATACGCGACGGACACTGCAATGAAATAGAGATAAAAGGCACTGTACTCACCGGTGCCCTGTTTGTGTCTGAACTTGACGAAAATTCCGTCTGCTTTGAAAGTTTCTGTCCTGAAAGATCAGTCATCGCAGGAAGCGGGAACGACTGCGACATTATCATAAAAGGCGATTACATAAGCCGCAGACACGCTGAGATAAGCTGCGACGGAGGCGTGTTCAGCATTAAGGATATCAGCGAGAACGGCATTTTTGTAAACGGAAAAAAGATAGACGGAAAACGCCAGCTTGATCCCTTCGATATTATCTGGATTTTCGGTGCAAAGATCGTGTTTGCCGGAGATTCCATAGCAGTTCAGAAGAACAGCTTTTTCGCAGGGCACAGACTCGTAAGTGCAGATACCGGATATGAAACTGCGTCCGGCAGAAAGAATGCGGCGGTAAAGAACGGAAGTCTGCGCAGCTTTTCTCTTTCGGAAAAGGACTGTGAAGCAGAACTTGAACTTCCTGCATCCGTGACAGCGGGACGGAAGAAACACGGAGTTTCTGAAATAATGAAGACGGCGGTTCCTGCATCGGCGGTACTTTCAGCTGCAGCAGCCTTAAGGGGAGCACTTACTGTTCCCCAGACCCTTGCGGCCTTTGCTGCCGGCACAGCCGCTGTTACGGGCATCTGGCTCGGAGCCGAACGTGTTGCCGGTATGGTAACTGCAAAGCGCGACAGTTCGGACAGACAGGACGAACTTAAAAAATATGAGGGATTGCTTGCCGAAAAGCAGGAAAACTTCCGCCTGATGATGAACGAGCGTTTTCCGGATGCCAGAGAAGCAGCCCATATGTTCGCTGAAGGACGAAGAAGGATAGTTCCGCCCTCTGACGAGGATTTCCTCAAGGTGCGCATCGGTACGGGAAAAGCATCTTTTGAAAGGTTCATAAAGACCGGCGGTACCCTGGACAAACAGCTCGAGGAGCTTGTGAAGAAATACCGTTATGCCGGCGGCGTTCCCGCAGAAGCAGACCTGAAAACGGGAAAGGTCTTTCATGTGGCCGGAAAACGTGAAGCGGTAACGGAATTCATACGCAGCATGGCGGTGAAGATATCTGCCTCGTTCGATCCTGAGAATGTAAAGATGATGTTCATTTTACCGGAGGGTGATCCGGACGGCGTGTCTTTTGTAAAATGGCTGCCCCATACTTTTTCATCTGACAGAAAGACCCGTTTCACCGGCTTTGATGATCTTTCGGCAGTGCGCATGCAAGAAATGTTCTCATCGTATTTAAAGCGTGAGACCATGAACCATTATCTGATCGTTTTCGCTTCAGATGATTCTCTGCTCTCATCTTCTGAAGTGAAGAAATATCTTAATTCCGACAGGGAAGGAAAGATAGTTTTCATCATAGGCAGATATTCAGATGAGGAGAACCTTGCCTTTTCAGGTCCTGAGAAAACAGTCCTTACGGGCAGTGAAGACAGAAGTGAGAGCATCAGCCCTGAAAGCGCTCTTTCCTATGCAAGACTGATGGCGGGTTCCAATGCCGGTGATGATGGGCGAGAAAGTCTTCCTGACACTCTTTCCTTTACCGGAATGTATGAAAATTTTGATGAGGATATAAATGATATAAGCGGGCGCTGGGAAAGAAACAGATCCTACGAGAACATAAGGGCGCTCATAGGAACC
>JAGDDO010000310.1 GCA_017848205.1 Oscillospiraceae bacterium
AGGGGAGTGGGGCGACCGCAGCGAAGGGGATTGGGGGCGATCGCAAAGCCCCCAAAGGAAGAAAATGAGACCGCTTTATTAAGAAAAGCAACAAAGGTATGAAAGGAAAGATAAAAAACCAAAATGATTAAAACAATAAAAGAACAGTTTCTGAAAATAAAAAAACATCAGTTCCTGTTCGAGGAACTCGTCAAACGTGATTTCAAGAAAAAATACAAACGAACCGCCCTCGGAATGCTCTGGAGCCTCGTCTCCCCACTCATGCAGCTCCTCGTAATGAGCGTAGTGTTCACCCATTTCTTCGGCCAGAACAAACCTCACTACATGATCTACCTCTTTGCCGGAAACCTGACATTCTCATTCTTCAAGGACTCCACCAACGGCGGAATGAACTCCCTCATGCAGAACTCCAGTATAATCACCAAGATAAACCTTCCGAAATACATGTTCCTTCTTTCCAAAAACGTCGCATCACTCATCAATTTCGGACTTACACTAATCATCTTCTTCCTTTTCGTGGCCTGTGACGGCATACCTTTTTCTTTCCGCTTTTTCGCACTCATCTATCCGATAATCTGCCTTATCGTCTTCAACATCGGCGTCGGACTCATCCTTTCAGCACTGTTCGTACTCTTCAAGGACATCCAGTATCTCTACGACATCTTCACCATGATGTTAAGCTACATGTCAGCTATCTTCTACTATACAGATACATACTCACACCGTACACAGGTGCTTTTCCACGCAAATCCGATCTACGTGTACATAACCTACTTCCGTGACGTTGTCATCTACGGATACATCCCGGGATGGAAGACACATCTTCTCTGCTTCGGATATGCATGCATCGCACTTCTCGCAGGTGCACTCATCTACAAGAAGTACAACTACAAGTTCATGTACTACATGTAAGGAGGAACTGAAAATGACCAAAATAGAACTCAATGATATTTCAGTTTCATACATAACAGGTGACTTTTCAACCATCGGTCTTAAGGATGTTGTTATACAGAAAATCAAAGGCCAGTACAAGCCAAAGGAATTCGTTGCCGTAAAACATGTTTCCTTCAAACTTGAAGAAGGCGAGCTCCTCGGAATCGTCGGTTCAAACGGTGCCGGAAAATCCACTTTGTGCAAAGTTATTTCAGGTATCATGCGTCCGACTACCGGCACAATGGCAGTCCGCGGTAACATAGCCTCACTTCTCGAACTCGGTACCGGATTCGACGGCGACCTTACCGTTAAGGAAAACACCTTCCTCCGCGGAGCCATGCTCGGCTACACCCGCGAATTCATGAACAATACCTACAAGGCCATAATCGAATTCGCTGAACTTGAAGAATTCGAGGACAGACTGTTTTCACACCTTTCATCCGGTATGAAATCAAGACTCGCATTTTCCATCGCCTGCCTCGTAAATCCGGAGATCCTCATCCTCGATGAGGTCCTTTCCGTCGGCGACGGTGCATTTCGAAAGAAAAGCGAAGCCAAAATGCTCGAGATCATCAAGGGCGGAGCAACCACCCTACTCGTATCCCACTCTCTCGAACAGATCCGCCGTATGGCAACCAAAGTCCTCTGGCTCGACAAGGGAAACCAGATCGCCTTCGGCGAAACCAAAGAGATCTGCGACCGCTATGCGGAATTCTTAAACGGAAAATAAAACACGCCGGCATCGTCCCGTTAATTGGAATGATGCCGGCGTTTTTTGAAAAAGTGAAGCTGACACGAACATGGTGATTTTATTTCATTGAATAATTAAGTTCCATATGGTATAATCATAGAGAAAGAAAAAACTTACATTCAGAAAGGAGATTAGCTTTGTGAAAAAGCAGGTATCAGTCGGAAGTGAATTTTTTGATGATCTGAGACATAAAAATAGTTACTACGTTGACAAGACAGAACTTATTTATGAGCTGGTCGAGAAAACAGACAATAAAGTTACGTTATTCACCAGACCGAGAAGATTCGGAAAAACACTGACTATGACTATGCTTGACAGTTTCTTTGATATACGCAGGGACAGTCATGATGTATTTGAAAATCTGAATGTTACGAATAATCATCCGGAATTCTGTGCGGAATGGATGAACCAGTATCCGACACTGTTCCTTTCGCTGAAGGATGTGGAAGGACTAAATTTTGAGTCGGCTTTTGCAATGCTGGTCATGCTGATTTCAGAGCTTTGTGTCAAATACGGGGCTATTGAAAATAATAAAGTTGACTCTGATGATATTGAGATTTTTAGAAGGCTCAAATCCAAAAAGTGGAATGGCGATAAGGATGCAAGATATTCGGAAATAAAAGGCTCACTGAAAACAATCATGCGTATGATGCATGCTGTATATGGGAAGCCGGTCGTTCTTATCATAGACGAATACGATGTACCGCTTGCCAAGGCATATCAGAGCAAAGACATGGAGTTCTACCGTCAGATGCTGGACGTTATCCGCGGACTTCTTAGTACTGCACTTAAAACCAATGAGTATCTTAAATTTGCCGTACTGACCGGATGTCTCCGTGTTTCGAAGGAGAGCATTTTTACCGGAGTCAATAACTTTGCATGTTATTCTGTAAATTCAGTTCAGTTCAGTAATTATTTCGGCTTTGATCAGAATGAAGTTAAGAAAATGCTTGATTATTATGACCTTTCTGACAGATACGAACTGATGAAATCATGGTATGACGGATATATATTCGGTAATAATGAAGTTTTCTGTCCGTGGGATGTTGCAAGATTTACAGCCAAACTGATCGCTGATAAAAACGCTGAACCGGAGAATTTCTGGGCGAATACAAGCTCCAATTCGATCCTTGATGATTTTGTAAGTCGCGAAGAGTTTGAAGTTGCAGATAAATTTGAGACACTTTTAAACGGAGATACGATAACGCAGGATATCTGTGAAGAGCTGACATATGACCAGATGGCAGCGTCGGAAAAGAACTTCTGGAGTGTGCTTCTGATGACCGGATATGTTTCAAAGGCAGATAAGAGCGATGGTACCAAAGGAGTTAAACTGCGTATCCCGAATGCTGAGATCACTGATCTTTTCAGGGAAACGGTCGTTGCGAAATTTGAACGAACGCTGGACAGATCTGCAGCTGAGAACTTTATCTCTGCTATGTGGAATCAGGATATGAAAACTGCGGAAGAAATACTTACTGATATCCTCTGGGATTCAATAAGCTATTTTGACTATGGTGAGGAATACTATCATGGTATGCTCAACGGAATTTTCACAGGTCGCGGATACGCTGTTGAATCCAATGCGGAATCCGGACTCGGACGACTTGATCTCCGTGTAAAGGACCGTAAGAACCGCAGGATGATTCTGATGGAATTCAAACGATCGACAAAGGAAGAACATCTTGAAAGAGACTGCGAAGATGCACTTGAACAGATAAAAAATAACGGCTATGCAAGAAAAATGCCAATGGGATACCGTAAACAGATCGTCTGCGGCATAGCATTCTTCGGCAAAGTCGCAAAGATCAGACTGATGGAAGAAACCGTTTAACAGTGAAATACAGATCCGGAGGAACTGCAATGTGCAGTCTCTCCGGATTTATTGTTTTAAGGAAACGCTGATTTATTCATAAATCAGCGTGGGGCTCCGGGGCGAAGCCCCGCAAATCCCACCTCCGGAAATCCGGCGAAGCCGG
>JAGDDO010000311.1 GCA_017848205.1 Oscillospiraceae bacterium
TCGGCATTTATATCGCCTGTTGTCACCTTGTCTTTTTTCTCCGGTTCTTCAGTTTTTTCAGTCAGTACAAAATTTTTAAAATCTTTCTCGCCGAGTTTTGAAATATACTCCTCAATTTTATCTGTCTTCTCCGCATAAACTGTAAGATTCGGACAGTTATCAAAGTTTCTTTCAATGATCCATACTGAGGAAGGAAGAGTCACCTTTTCCAGACTGTCTGAATCACAGAATGCATATGTTTCAAGCTGCTCAGTACCATTCTGAACGGTTACAGATCTAAGATTCTTACACGAACTGAAGGCACCCTTCAAAATTTTCTGAACACCTTCCGGAACAGTATATGAATCGCCTTTCCGTCCCGCCGGATATGAAACAAGGTCTTTCGTAACGTTTCCGCCTGCCCAGTGTGTTTCTTTAAAAAGCACACCGTCAGAGTCATAATAATGTTTATTGTCAGGAGAAACGCTGAACGATTCGAGGCCAGCACATCCGGAAAATGCATAATCGCCGATTTTTTTAACCGATGAAGGGATGCTTAATGACTTCATGGTCACACAGTTCAGAAATGCATAATCTCCTATGCTTTCGATCTTGTCATGAAGATCTATCGACTCAAGATTTACGCAGCCTGAAAAAGTGTTTTTCTCAACAGTGGTTACCTTTCCGGGAATATTAATCTTCTGGAGCCATATACAGTCTTCAAATGCGCTGAAACCAATCTTTGAAACGCTTTCAGGAATTTCCAGTTCAAACAGCATCGTATTCTGAAATGCGCAGCTTCCGATCTCCTCAACAGTATCCGGAATAATAACTTCTGCAAAATAAATACATTCCTTAAAACCACCAAGTCCCTCTCCGATCCTTACTACCGGTTTTCCGTCAACATAAGCCGGTATTTCGGCTGCATGAAGACGTTTATCAGCCTGACTGAGAGTCATTTTTCCGTTAAATTCTGAAAACCTCATAAGCTCAGTGTAATCGCGGTATGTGATACCGGTTTTCTGTGCATACTCCTTTGCAAGAGTTTCTTCATAACCGTAAATTATATAATCCTTGTCAACTGTAATAGTCTCATTCTCTTCATCATAAATGCAGCCAAATGCACAGCCACCAATGTTTTCTACAGTATCTGCCACTACAAAACTATGAAGAGCAGTACATGACAGAAAAGCCCCTTCGCCTATTGATTCTATAGTAGGCGGGATCATCACCATGCTTACTTTTTCAAGTCCGTAAAATGCATAATCACCGATGGATGATATAATTTCATCTCCGATCATTACCGGAATAATTATATTTTCTCTGTCGACAAGCCACTCTGTAATTTCGGCAGTACCGTCATCCTTTATTCTGTAGTTAAAAAGAACTTCTCCGCTTTCAGAGTCAGATGCAGATCCTGTTTCTCCTGCAGATGTCTCCTCAGATACAGACTCCTCAGCATAAACTGAAGCATCAAAAGAACCAATAGAAAATACGAACATTAAAGCTGCCGCTCCGGCAAGTAATCTTTTTTTCATTTTATACCCCTTAAACTTAGGAAAGCGCTGATTTATTCATAAATCAGCGTGGGGCACGGGGCGAAGCCCCGCAATCTCCCCACCCGGAAATACGGCGAAGCCGTATTTCCGATTTGATCAGTGTTTCCTTAAAATTAATCTTTTTTATTATACTTCAATTTTCGGTTTTTTTCAAGAGGATGACAGAAAAAGCCTATCATATTCATTAAAAACCATACAAAGTGTTGATTCCGCATATATTGATTTTTTCCACTTAAAAATAATCATTGACTTTGAGACTGCAAAACTGATATAATATCAATAAGGGGAGGGGTTATATTGTGAGAAAAATACCTGTCTACTGGAAAACAGTTTTAGCTTTTATCTTATTTACCGTACTTCTGGCGCTGGCCGGATTCATTACGCCGTTCTGCGACTGGTACACCAATGCTCTGTATCCGTATCTGTGTGACGGAATAAGTCATATTACAGGGCCGGTGCCTTTTGCTGTCGGTGAGATAATAATGTATCTCGGTGCCGTCTCACTCCTTTGCGGCATACTGTTTCTGATACTTCTTGTTTTTAAAAGGAAAAAATCAGGATACCGGAAATTCTGCGCCGGTTATTTCAAGACCCTGCTCATGGTTCTTGTCTGCATCGTATTTATCTACATGCCGGCATGGTACATACCATTCTGCGGATCTGTTCTGGGCGGAGAAAATGTGAAAGCTAAAACTTCGTACAGTTTTGAAGAACTGCAGGAAGTAACCCGCTATGCGGTCGAGGGGATAAATTCAGCCGCTGAATTAATCGTGACGAATCCTGACGGAACAGTTGATTTTCCGGATGACGAGGAAGCAAGAATACTTATAACCGAGGCAATGCATGGAATAAGCAGCAGATATCCAAGGCTCGGCGGATACTATCCTCCTGTTAAAACGGCACTCTGTTCGGACATACTTGAAAGAATGTACATCGGCGGGTTCAATTATCCGTTTACAATGGAACCGACTATAAACAAGTACACTGGCCCGATGACCTCGTACTGTCTGGAAGCCCATGAATACTGCCATCACAAGGGATACGAAAAAGAAAATGAAGCGAATTTTCTAAGTGAACTTGCACTTACGGAAAGCAGCGATCCGTTCATGCGTCTGTCAGCGTTCTGGGATATGTACAGCTGGATCTGCGACGATTATCTTACTGAAGTAGACTGCGTTATCGAGGGAATGATAAAAAGCGGTGAAGTAAAAATTCCGTATGAACCCGGAACTCAGGAATATTTTCGTGCTTTGAAAAAAATTGCTGAACAGATCAACGATATCCCGTGTATCAGCAACCGCGCAAATATGATATACACTGAATCATTTGAGATCAAAACTGAGATCTATGAAGCAGATTCCCACCCGATAGATGAAATGCCGAAAGTGGAAACAGTAATTGAAGAAGTCTCCGACACCGGCTGGGAGGTACAGGGCGAGATACTGAAAGAGAATTCCTACGACGGAGTCACTCTGCTCTGGCTGCAGTATTTTGATGAAAAAAAATAAGGGATTCTCCCCTTCACATAACTGATAACGGCGGGCAGGTAAGCCCGCCAATGCTGTTTATAAAGTATCACTTTGGTGCAACTCCAAACAAAAACAGGACAGAAACTCATCATTTCTGTCCTGTTTTTTCGATTTTCAGACCATTTTGCCGACGCCGGCAAAATGGTCCCAGCGACATGATCAGGTGGTATTTAACAGTTTGCTTTTGATCCCTATCAGATCAAGTATGTTAACTATTCCGTCATCGTTGAAATCTGCATTGTCAGTATCTTCTATATCATAATAGAAGGAGTACAAAAGCTTTCTCTCCATCATGAGCATATCCACCATGTTTACCTTGTTGTCACGGTTTATGTCACCTTTTCTGCTCTCATACGGCATGAGTTTCATTGTGATGTCCTTTGTTTCACCATCTTTTGAAAAGATGAACGATACTGGCTGCGTATTACAGTATTTTTTGTCTTCACTCTGTATCTCAATAAAATACTTTACGAACGGTTCAAGATTTTCTGCAGTAACAGCCCCGTTTTCCAGACTGTCACCATAGGAAGGCATAAAACCTCTGAATATATCCACGTCATAAAGCCGTTCATCCTTGTCCTCATATTCCTCATCGATACGGACAACTTTATAGGATACATCAGAAACAGGATCTCCTGTTACACCGTCAACAACATTAAGATTAAGTATACATTCCGGTTCCCTGGCAGTTTCTTTCTCATAGTACAGACACGGCTGACCGAATGTTTTTCCGTCTTTTATTTCAATATACGTATATCCTTCAGGTATCTCAAATTCTTTTCCGAAGATCTTCCGGACTGCTCTTGCTTTGTATCCCTGTGCATTAATTTTGCGATACTTTGAATCTTTTAAATGTGTCGTCACATAATATTTACCATCAGGTAAATGCACATTTGTATCATTAAGTTCAAATAAAAGGCTGTCATCATCATATACAAGCAGACCGTATTCGTCCGCTTCCATTTTTCTGTATCCCTTATATGTACCGTCCGAAGGATCAACGATAAGATTCGTCCAGTCATAAACTGTTACGTTTACATTCGGCTCTCCTTTATCCGGAAAGGCATAAATGACAACATCCTCTGTCATTCCATCGTATATTGATAAATTAAAACTTGTGGATTCAGTGATAAAATAGCCTTCAGGGACATCTGTTACAGCTACATCATACCATGAAAGATAATGAAGATTTTTAATTTTCTTCACAGGCGAATCTGTGGTATTCCATTTTTCAATGACCTCACGGCTTTCTCCGAAAGAAGGACAAATCTTCAGAGCTACCCCTTCAACAGGTTCACCGGTATAGTAATCAACCACAGATATATTTGCCTTGCATCCGTCCTTACGAAGCTCAACTACATCCGGCTTCATTCTGATAAGCAGCAATACCGGCACGGAAATTTCCCCGTTTACAACTTCTATATCCATAAACCCGTCACTGTCAGGGAAAACGACTTCACTGTACGCTTTTCTTATATTTTCCGCATCTTCATAATCATCGTTTATAACCTCGTAATCCCTGTCACAAGCAGTAACTTTTATCTTGTATTTTCCATCCGGCAGGTAGCAATAATAGCCATTTCCGCCAGTGAAGTGAGTAAAATATTCTCCCTTCTCATCATAAACTTCAACCTGCAGATACCGATTTGTATACTCATTATATCCATTATACCAGATATAACTATCACCGTATTCACCAGAAACAGCATTTGTCCAGTCCCATACAGGCAGGATGATTTTCTTTTTCATGGTTTTTGGTACGGCACGGTAAACTATATCTTTTATCTCGCCTTCATTTTCGAATTCGAAATATTCCTCGGACGGGAAATAATAATCATCAGGTCCGTTTTCAAATTCAACAGCATATGGTCCGCACCAGAGATCAGTGAATTCCTTCACAGGCTCTTCAGTCGTCTTCCATACAGGAGAAGAAATACTTGTACCAAGCGGATTTTCCTTAAGTCTGAGTTCAAACCCTTCAATGTTTTTACCGGTGTTTATATCAACAACCGATATTCTCGCTGTACAGTTATCAGAAGCCATAAGATATGCTGCTTTCACCGTTCCTGTTTCCATGCCGGAATATATGGCCGGTACCGGTGAATACACCGTTACAAGAACTGCAGCTGTAACCGCCGCCAGTAATCGTTTCAGTTTCATAATGTTTATCCTTTCCAGTACTGTTGTCTGTTCATATCACATTTCTTTCTGTAAACCAATATTTTGCTTATCATACAGCAAATGCAAAAACATCGGAAAAATGCAAAACACACTTTTCCGATGCCTGTGATCACAGTGGACTCATAAAAAGTTTTTCTGTAAACGTATTATCCGAACTTAATAACTTCCGGAGCCTTTGTAAATGAGCTGATGGTTGCAACTGCGTCCTTGATGTAGAAAGCTTCTGTGTTGCCGTCATCAGGAGAATACATGCTCTGGAGTTCCGGATATTCAGCACGCACTGCCACTCTTGCTTCTCTTCTGTCATCTTCAACGAGTGTTCCGGCAATTCTTATCCAGTCCCCGCCCTTGAAAGCGCAGATCTCGAATTTAGGATTGGTGTGAAGCTGCTTTGAA
>JAGDDO010000312.1 GCA_017848205.1 Oscillospiraceae bacterium
CTGCATTTTCAAAATATTCCGAACCGGTAATTTCCGCAGCTTCCTTTGCTGAAGCCACAGATGAACTGTAATATCCGGATAACTCCATTCCATTTTCCGCAAAATATTTTCCAAGTGTGAAGCCGACCTTTCCGGCTCCAATAAATCCGATCTTCAAAACTGTCACCTCATACTATTGAGTAATAACTGATATATTCATTATACACCAGTCATATCGTGATAACAATACTTCATTACCCGTAATTATTTCAAAGTGACAAAACTATAGACCGGAATTCATCTGCACAGATGATATCTTCTGCTGAGCAGCGGCAGACTCTTTTTGATCTTTATTCTGTCTGCAAGATTTTCAGTAATATAGACCTTGCGTTCATCAGTTATGAAAACAGCGTCTATATTTCTGCTTTCAAGAAATTTAATGCTCTGCTCCGCTCCGTATACCATTGAAGCTGCAGCGAATGCATCGAGTTCTTCAGCACTGTCACCTATGAGAGTGGCTGAAATAACGCCTGATTTTGAAGGGAGACCTGTACGTACATCAGCAATACGGTGAACCAAATGATCGTCGATAATCCGGGTATGATCGTAGTTTCGTGAGGATACCACTGCCTTTCCCTCCGGAAGATCGAGTGAAGCAAAGTAATGTCCTTCAGGGGCAAAAGGTTTCTGAATACCTATCTCCTGCGAGGTCCCCATGTTTATAAGGACGCCGCCGACATTTATTATTGCATCATGCATTCCGTAAGACTCAAGAAGTTTTCGTACCTCATCGGCAGCGTAGCCTTTGGCTACCGCTCCTGTGTCGAGCCGCTGTCCCTTGTTTCTAAGCATCACCGTACGCTTTTCTTCATCAAGGATTATGTCGCGGTAATCCACAAGATTTTTAGCTTTTATAACCTCATCAAACTCCGGAAGAATACCGTCTTCCAGCGCCTTGTTCCAGAGCATGGTAAGCGGTCCGGCTGACAGATCGAAACGGCCGTCAGTAAGTTCAGAATACTTTAATGACCTTTTAATAAGCCTGAAAGTTTCCGGTGAAACAGTCGTCGGACAAACTCCCGCGTTTTTATTTATAACACTTATTTCGCTGTCCGGTGAAGTCGCTGACAGCTTTGATTCGATTTTTTTCACTCGTTCCTTTGCTGCCGCAAGTGCCTCATCAGATTTTTCGGACACTGTAATGGTATTAACTGTTCCCATCGAGAAAAATGTTTTCTGATTCTGCAAAGTACCTGTCATAAATTCATCGCCTTCCGGTAATAAGTCATAGCTTTTCTCATTTCATGACAGTATTATATCGCAAAAGTGTGAAATTTTTATGGAGTTAAAGTGTAAATTTACTCATCAGGCATGAAAATCACATATTTCGGTATAAAAACCGAAAAGTCCGCAATATATGGTGATAAATTCGATTTTAAAAACTGTCATCCCTTATTCTGATGAAAATGCAAAAAAACGGACAGCTGTAATAGTAAACAACTGTCCGTAAATAATAAGGAAACACTGATTAAATCAGAAATCCGGCTTTGCCGGATTTCCGGAGGTGGGATTTGCGGGGCTTCGCACCGGACCCCACGCTGATTTATGAATAAATCAGCGTTTCCTTAATATGATGATCTGTGATCAGGCAAAAATTTCAGCGAATATTTCAGGTCTCTTGTTTCTTGCCTCAGCAAGTGACTCAACGATAGCTGCCATATTCTTTTTGAATGTTTCTCTGTTAGCGTAAGCATCCTCAACTGCCTTCTTTATTATATCAGAAGTAATGCTGATCTCATTCTTGTTAAGTTCGATTCCGGCATTAAGATTCTGTGCAACCTTGGCAACGTCGAACTGGTCAACTGACTGAGGAACCATTACAAGCGGTACTCCTGCTGTCATAGCTTCTGTTGTTGAGTTGTATCCTGCATGAGTGATGAACACATCAACATCAGGTAAAAGCTGTGTCTGAGGTACATAATTAAGAATTGTAAAGTTCTCAGGAATATCCCTGAATGTTTCTGCAATATTTACAGTTCTGCCTACAGACATGAGAACCTGATATTCATCAGAATTTCTGAAAGCTTCAATACAGTTAAAGTAGAACTCGACGTCCTTACCGAAAATTGTTCCCAATGAAACGTAAAGAAGTTTCTTGTCTGCATCCTTCTTAAAGCTGAAATTCGGATCAAACTGTCTGTTTTCAATATTAGTACCGATAAAGTAACATGTATCATCAACATCTTCTGCTCTTAAGTGGAAATATCTTGAGCAAGGAATAAGCTTTTTGAATGGGGAAGGACAGTAAATATGTCCGACAAAATCCACAAGATTGATGTTGTACTTTCTGTTTGTAGGAATAAGACCAAACGCTCTTCTCGGATCATTCTGATCTACATCAGTGAGGGCATAAGAAACATAGAGGCTGATGAGCTTTTCAGGATCAAGCTTCATTACCTTGTTCATTTCATCGAGTTCAAAGAAGAGATCGAAAATATAGTAATCATACTGTGTCTTCTCTTCAAGTATCAGTGACATTACCATGTCAGTAGCCTTTCCGACACGGCATGCATTAAGAGCGAACGGAGGTGCATTCGGAGGAATGGCAGCTTTCATCTCGCTTACATCATCTGAATATACTACTTTCTTAATGTTTTCAACTTCTAATCTAGGAGCAAATTCTTCATTTACATAGCATGTAACATCGTAGCCCAAAGACACTAATTCTCTGATAACTTCTACGCTTGTTGTGAAATGTCCGTGTAAAATTCCGCATACAACCAGAATCTTTTTTCCTTTTGCTGTTTCGTTCATTTTTGTTCCTCCGCGAATATTATTTGTTTAATGCTTCTCTGTACCACTTTACTGTTTCTGCTAAACCTGCATCAAGTGAATATTCTGCCTTCCAGCCAAGTCTTTCAAATGCCTTTGACGGGTCGAGCTGCTGTGCAAGAATTTCAGAAACTTCGCTTTCCTGAACGTTTGAAGGAATGTTTTCAAGACCCATAACAGTCTTGATCTTGTTTACGACAGTTTCAACATCAGTAGCTATGCCTGTACCGAAGTTGAATGCGTTTCCTACTACGTCTTCCTTTTCTATGTTGTATAACATATACATGTACGCATTTACGATATCCTTGATGTAGAGGAAGTCTCTCTTGAACACGCCGTTCTTAGGACGTCTGATAAGCGGTGATTCACCGAGTTCAAGTCTCTGGATAGTACCAGGAATAAGACGGTTGAAGTTATTGTCTCCAGGTCCGTATATGTTGCCGAATCTGCCGACTACTACCGGGAGACCGTAGCTGTGGTAGAAACTTCTTGCAAGAAGATCCTGACAGACCTTTGAAACGTCATAAGGATTGCTTCCCTGAAGCGGAAGTGTTTCCTTGTAAGGAAGTATGTCGCTGTCGCCGTAAACCTTATCGCTTGAAGCAACAAGAACGCTGTTTACTGTATCCATGTGAAGTCTTGCTGCATCAAGAATATTGTATGTACCTACAATATTTACTTCAAAAGTAACCTTTGGCATTTTGTATGCAAGATCCTGAAGAGCAACAGCTGCAAGGTGGAAAATAGTTTCTATTTTCTGTTCAACAATTATCTGTTCTATAAGCTTTCCGTTGCTTATATCGCCGTAGTAAACGTTGACCTGCTTGTCAAGTCCGCAAAGGCTGAAATAACTGCTGCTGTCACATCTTTCAATAAGAACTGTGACAACTGCACCCTGCTCGATAAGATGCTTTGTAATATGTGCTCCGACGAAGCCAGTAGCACCGGTAACAAATACACGCTTATTCTTCATTTCTTTCATTATCTTTTTCTCCTCTACAATCGTTATATATGTATTTATTCATGAAAATAGTGTATTTCAACATTTGAAATACACGTTCTACAAAATAAATCTGAAATATTTATCCCCTCAAGAATCAAACAAATATCATATATAGTATTAAAAGTCTGCAAAAACTAACTATAAACAAACAGTCAGCTGATAATGAACCGCAGTATTAATATTTAGGTACTTTATTTACCGGCTGCATCTTTTCTATACAGTACAAATAACTGATGTATTAACAATAAGTGAATTTTCACAAATACTCTATGAAATAACTATGCTATTAAACCAAAATGGATTATATCATAATATATATACTTTGTCAAGCGGAGCGAAATGTTCAGAACAGATGATAAAGCCCGAAAAACCCGTGTTTTCGTACTTTAAGTTAATATAAGAGATATGGCCGGACCGAATTTTGTAGATTACTATAGATTTTTCCTTTCACGAACATTATTTCTATCATATTTTTATATTATTGCATTTTTTATACAGACAGCAAAAATCAGACGCATTAACACGTCTGCCTGATTTTTTTCTGCAAAGTTTAATGACGGTCAGCATTAATCGATATATCCGGTATTTCAGTTTCAGAAAGTAGTGTAAAACGATATCACTTTATATATCAGATATGCAACCTATAGCCACCGAAAAAAGTAAAATTATTTACTATTATACATTAAAAATATAACAGTTTTTCATAACTAAATAGGAAAATCATGTTTACAATCTCCAAACTTCACTTCGGAAAGCATATAGGTATTGATTTTTAGCCAAGAATTATTATATAATTTATAAGCTGACCATTTATTTTTATTGGTTATTATATAAGAATTCCATATAATAATATTTTTGAATTTGGTTTTTAAAAGCAAAAGTGTAAATGAAAGGAACTTGATGTTTGAAATCAAGATATGATCAAGGAGGACTCAGTAACAAATGGGTAATGCAGCTCAGGAAACAAAGAAGAAAAAGATATTGGTCGTTAATGGTATTTTGCACGGCCATTTTACATGCAGCGTCGAGATCGTAAGAGAATTAGCAGAATTAGGTCATGACGTGACATGCTATGTGCTTGATGAATTTGCTGCAAGACTGGATGATGTTCCGGTAAAAAAAGTTGTGTATTCAGCAGATGTAAGCGAAATAAGAAAAAAATTACCGCCTGTCGCACCTCCGTTTGCTATCAACTCATTCCTTTTCGGTAAGGCGATCGATGTTCTTCTCACAATGTTACCAGAAGACAAAAACGACTATGATTACTATGTTTTTGACTCTTTCTTTGATATTGAAGAAATGAATAAGGTGTTAAATATCGATCCTGCAAAGTTTGTAAAGATCTGTTCTTCTTTCATTTTAACAGATGAAAATCCGAATGACATTATCGACGGCAGAATCAGAGGATTACAGGAAACAAACCAGAAGTACAACATCAATTTACATGACTTTGTTGGTCTTCACGTTACACCAAATAAATTCAAGAAACTTATCCTCACTTCAAAGTATTTCCACATCAGAGCTGAAGATACTGATGAAACAGCTTATTTCATCGGGCCGAACATCGAAAAAAGAGTATTCGACGAAAACTTTGATTTCAAAAAAGATCCGAACAAAAAATTACTTTACATCTCACTCGGAACTGTATTCGGAAGGGATGTTGAATTCTATCACCGCTGTATAGATGCTTTCAGAGATTCCGAAGAATATCAGGTAATTATGTCTGTCGGAAAATTTGTTGACATAAAGCAGAATTTCAGTGATATTCCTTCAAACTTCACTATCTATAATTATGTACCGCAGACACAGCTTTTACCGGATGTAGATGTCTTTATTTCTCACGCAGGATTCAACTCTACAACGGAAAGCTTTGCAAACGGTGTTCCGCTTGTTTTAGTTCCTCAGAAATATGATCAGCTCGACATTTCAAGAACAGTTCAGAAATTAAATGTCGGAGTATTCTTAAACAAGTATGAGATCGACATTACTCCTGATGTATTAAGAAAAGCGGTAAAGGAAGCTTACGATAACAAGGAAACCTTTAAAGCCGGCATCAAAAAGATCAATGATTCCTTTAGTGAAGCAAGAAACAACAGAACAGCGATCTACGCAAAAGTATTTGAATGATCTCTGCCTGTAAAATATAAACTCTGTATCTGCAAGCCAGTACAACAGCAAAAATAAATAATAATCGGATCACACGATCACTAAAAGAAGATCCGGCAGCGTTCATCATGCTGCCGGATCTTCTTTTTTATTCAGGTAAAACATTGATTTGCGTGATTTAAATCCTGTCTGACAATGAATTTCTTTAAGGAAACACTGATTAAATCGGAAATCCGGCGAAGTCGGATTTCCGGAGGTGGGAATTGCGGGGCTTCGCCTTTACCCCCACGCTGATTTATGAATAAATCAGCGTTTCCTTAATTTCTGTAGAGTTTCACGGTAAAAGTTGTTCCCTCACCTTCCGTACTTTCGGCATCTATGATGCCGTCATGGCCTCCGATTATCTGTTTTGCAAGAGCAAGACCGATACCGACACTCTGACTGGAAGCATTTCCGGCTTTGTAAAATCTCTCGAAGATATGCGGAAGGTCAGTTTCACTTATCCCGCAGCCGTTATCTTCAATGGTTATTTCAGTATAAATATTGTTCCGGACAGCCTTTACTTTCACATATCCGCCTTCGTCAGTATGCTCGATGCAGTTCTTTATAACATTCATAAGAGCCTCGCGAAGCCAGTGACGGTCAGCATTTATCGATATATCCGGTATTTCAGTTTCAAGCGATACACCTTTCAGCTCCGCCATAATGTCAAGCGAGGATTTGATGTCTTCCACGAGTTCTGTAAGTCCGACATCCGTTATCTTCATTTTAAGCACACCGGCTTCAAGCTGGGAAAGGGTAAGAAGGTTTTTAATGAGCCAGGTTATCCTTGCAAGCTGGGAATCTATCTTTTCAGCGTACTGAAGGCGTTTTTCCTCATCAAGTCCCGGCTGTTCAAGGAGTTCCGTCATAAGCTGTACTGAGGTAAGGGGCGTTTTTATCTGATGGGAAATATCTGAAAGCAGATCCGCCATGTATTCCTTCTGTCTTTTCTCACCGGAATACTGCTCCTTTAAGAGAGCGACAACCTTATAGATCTCGCTCTGAAGAATGCCTGTAAGCCCTTCGCCGGAACATTCCGGTGCGACGAGTGAAAGATCGTCCTGCACCTTTGTTATGTAATCGATAAG
>JAGDDO010000313.1 GCA_017848205.1 Oscillospiraceae bacterium
GCACGTTTCCGCTTATAACATATACAAGTCCGACACACTGTTTGTCACAGGTGTGTATCATCTGGCCGGCATCGTATTTCTGAATGACTGCCGAGGAAAGAACCAGATCCTGCTCCGGCTTTGTGAGCTTGTCCCAGAAGGGAAGTTTTTTTAGTATTTCTTCCATTTCAAATACCTCATACCGTAAAATCGGTTTCTATAATTGTTTCCCTAATTATATCATTTTTGCAGATGATAATCAAATTAATTTTAAATTTTTTTCTGTAATATGACTAAGTCACAGAACTTTATTTCCGGTTATGATATTATAATGACAGAAGATAAGAGAAAACAAAAAACCTCTTATCAGGAAAGCTTAAGAAAACGATGTTTTATAAATCATTCAATATTAAACAGGGGGTAACTGCTATGAAAAAATTTGAACAGTGGAACGGATTTAAAGGTCGTCTCTGGACAGAGGAAGTAAACGTAAGAGACTTCATCCAGAACAACTACACACCTTACGACGGTGATGCATCCTTCCTCGAAGGACCGACAGAAGCTACTGATAAGCTCTGGGAAAAGCTTAAGGCTTTACAGATCGAAGCTAGAGCAAAGGGCGGCGTCCTTGACTGTGAAACAGAGATCGTTACAGGTCTTGACGCTTACGGTCCGGGATATATCGACGAGTCGATGAAAGACCTTGAACAGATCGTAGGACTTCAGACCGACAAGCCTTTAAAGAGAGCTTTCATGCCTTACGGCGGCATCAAGATGGCGCAACAGGCTGCTGAAAGCTACGGCTACAAGGTGAACCCGAAGTTTGACAAGATCTTTAACGAATATCACAAGACACATAATCAGGGCGTTTTCGATGCTTACACACCTGAGATCAGAGCAGCACGAAACAGCCATATAGTTACCGGTCTTCCGGATACATACGGACGCGGACGTATAGTAGGTGACTACAGAAGAGTTGCTCTTTACGGCATCGACTTCCTTATAAAGGAAAAGGAATATGACAAGGAAAACTGCGGCGACGGTACAATGACAGATGAAGTTATCCGCCAGCGCGAAGAACTTTCAGACCAGATCAAGGCTTTAAAGGGCATGAAGAAGATGGCTGAGATCTACGGATACGATATCTCAGCACCTGCAAAGAATGCGAAGGAAACAGTTCAGTGGCTCTACTTCGGATATCTGGCAGCAATCAAGACACAGAACGGTGCGGCAATGTCAGTGGGACGTATTTCAACATTCCTCGACATCTACATCCAGCGTGATCTTAAGGAAGGAACAATTACTGAAAAGGAAGCACAGGAACTTATCGACCACATGGTAATGAAGTTCAGAATGGTCAAGTTCGCACGTATTCCTTCATACAACGACCTCTTCTCAGGCGACCCGGTATGGGCAACACTTGAAGTAGGCGGCATCGGAGTTGACGGCCGTCACATGGTAACAAAGAACGACTTCCGTTTCCTCCACACACTCGAAAACATGGGACCTTCACCGGAACCTAACCTCACAGTGCTCTACTCAAAGGATCTTCCGGAAAACTTTAAGAAGTATGCTTCATACATCTCTGTAAAGACAAGCTCTATCCAGTACGAGAACGATGACGTTATGAAGCCGGTATGGGGCGACGACTACTCGATCTGCTGCTGTGTTTCAGCAACACAGACAGGCAAGGAGATCCAGTTCTTCGGTGCCCGTGCAAACCTTGCAAAGGCTCTGCTCTACGCTATCAACGGCGGTGTCGATGAAAAGCTCGGCAAGCAGATAGCTCCGGCATATCAGCCGATCACTTCAGAGTACCTCGACTACGATGAAGTTATGAAGAAGTACGATGTTATGCTTGAATGGCTCGCAGGTATCTATGTAAACACACTAAACCTCATCCACTACATGCATGACAAGTACTACTACGAAGCAGCTGAAATGGCTCTTATCGACACAGATGTAAGACGTACATTTGCAACAGGTATTGCAGGATTCTCACACGTTATCGACTCACTTTCAGCTATAAAATACGCTAAGGTAAAAGTTATCCGCGGCGATGTTGAAGTGAAGGACAAGCAGGGCAACGTGGTCGATGTTGCAAAGAACATCGCTCTTGACTACGAAGTTGAGGGAGATTTCCCTAAGTACGGAAAC
>JAGDDO010000314.1 GCA_017848205.1 Oscillospiraceae bacterium
ATCCGGAGTCGGTCTGCGGATACGTGAAGAATATCGGAAGAGACGGCGAGGAGAGTCATATCTGCACCCTCGCTGAACTGCGTGATGAATCAGTAGATATGTTTACGACGGTCTATATCGGTAATTCCGAAACAAGGGTTATAGCAGGCAAGATGATCACTCCCCGCGGTTACAGGCAAGATTAAGGAAACGCTGATTTATTTATAAATCAGCGTTGGGGAACGGGGCGAAGCCCCGTAAATTTTCTCTCTTTTGAAATCCGGCGAAGCCGGATTTCAGCATTGATTTTTTTTAAAAGGAGATTTGATGTGAAAAAGGTATATCTTATAGGAACAGGTACAAACGGAACAGGTTCACTTACTGCCGATGCGGCAAAATCGATTGAAGAATCAGAGCTTATAGTAGGTGCAACAAGAATGCTCGAACCTTACGGTGACAGCGGAAAAGAACTTGTAAACGAATATAACCCGGAAAGGACAGCAGAGGCAATAAGAAACAGTAAGGCTCAGACTGCATCAGTTCTTTTTTCCGGTGATACAGGATTTTTCAGCGGTGCGAAGAAACTTCTTCCGCTTCTTGATGATATGGAGACAGTTGTTCTGCCCGGTGTATCATCTTTGGCGGCATTCTGTGCAAAATGCAGTTTTTCCTATGAGAATATGAAGTTTATATCCCTCCACGGAAACGATGCAAACATTGCTCTTGAAGTGCATATGAACAGATACTGCTTCTTCCTTCTTGACAATAACAATACTGTATCTTCAGTTTGTCTGCGACTGCTCAAATACGGCGACGGATTTCCTAAATTACGCGTTTATGCCGGATCTGAACTTGGTTATGAAAATGAAAAGATCGTTTCAGGAAGTATACCTGACCTTATCGGATACAGGAGTGAACCGCTTACCGTAATGATCACTGACAATCCGGATTATCTGAAATACATTCCTTCAGCCATTCCGGATGACAGATTTATACGCAATAAAATACCTATGACAAAGGCTGAAGTGCGCAGCTGTGCGGTCGCATCTCTTAATATCCCGCACGACGGTATATGCTGGGATATCGGATGCGGTACAGGTTCAGTTTCTGTGGAAATGGCTTACCGCTGTCCGCAGGGAACGGTATATTCATTTGATAAAAACGAAGATGCGATAGTGCTGACCTGGGACAATACACGAAGATTTTTCTGTGACAATGTTAAGGTGCTTTTTGGAAACTGTCCGGAGTGCCTTGAAGAAAAGCCTGTACCGGATGCGGTGTTTATAGGTGGTTCTACAGGAAAAATATCTGATATTATCTCACTGGTCTACAGAAAAAATGATAAAGCAAATATTACAGCGACAGCAGTTTCCGTCGAAACACTTGCCGAAGCGACAGATGCTTTCAGAAAGGCCGGACGTGAGTGTAGTATCACTCAGATAGCTGTAACGAGAATGAAGAAAGTCGGCAGCTACACAATGCCGGATGCCATGAATCCGGTGTGGATCATTTCCGGAGGAAAGAAATGCAGCGAGTGATGATCGCCGGTACCGGAAGCGGATGCGGCAAGACGACTGTTACCTGTGCGCTTCTTTCGGCTCTTGCAGGAAGAAATATGAAAGTGTCAGCATTCAAGTGCGGTCCGGATTATATCGATCCGATGTTTTACCGTGAGATACTTCACACTCCGTCGCGTAATCTCGACAGCTTTTTCTGTGGCCGTGACATGCTTCTTCAGCTTTTAGATGAAGGGAGCACAGAAAGCGATATTTCTGTTATTGAAGGCGTGATGGGATTTTACGACGGTGATGAGGGTTCGGCCTGCCGTGTTTCTGAGATAACGGAAACGCCGGTAATTCTGGTACTTAACTGCCGTGGAATGAAGGAATCCATAGGTGCAGTCATGCAGGGGTTTCTGCAGTACAATACACCGAACCGTATTGCCGGATTTATTTTTAATAATCTTCCGGAAAGGCTTGTCCCGTTTGCAAAGGATCTGTGTGACAGATTTCATACGGAGTATTTCGGTTTTCTGCCTGTTCATAAATACAAACTGGAAAGCCGTCATCTCGGACTGGTAACAGCGGCGGAGATTGAGGATATCGAAGAAAAAATGGATGCTCTCGGTAAGCTTGCAGAAGAGCATTTTCTTATTGATAAAATAACGAGTCTTATGTGTAATCCTATGCCGGAATACCGGAAATTTAATGTTTCACCGTGCGGTGAGGGAACAGTTATAGCCGTTTCACGCGACAGGGCATTCTGTTTTCTGTACGAGGAGAATATTGAAGTTCTGAAAAAGCTCGGTTGTACTGTCCGTTTCTTTTCTCCTCTTGAAGATGAACATCTTCCGGAGGCAGACGGACTCATCCTCTGCGGCGGTTATCCGGAACTCTGGGCTGAAAAACTTTCTGAGAACAGAACGATGCTTGATGATATCCGGAAT